>MHGP01000065.1:517-6596 GCA_001805615.1 Omnitrophica WOR_2 bacterium RIFCSPHIGHO2_02_FULL_48_11 | reverse complement strand
CAAATCAAACCAAAGTTCTTTATTCCGATACACGGCTACCACTACATGTTGCGCGTTCACGCCGATGTTGCGGAAGAGCTCGGTGTGCCGGAGCAAAATATTGTCGTACCCGACAACGGTTCCATTATTGAAATCCAGAATGGCGGTGAGAAAATCGTTAAACTGCCGATGAAGGCCCCTTCGGAACTGCGCGTCGTAGAAGGCAATACCGTATCTGAAATCTCCGATGTTCTGATGCGCGACAGAAAAGCGCTCGGTCAGGAAGGATTTTGCGTCGTCGTCGCCACTATTGACCGCCGCACAGGCAGGCTTCACAAATCTCCCGACATCATCTCGCGCGGGTTCGTCTACCTGCGCGACAACAAAGACCTGATGGACCAAACGCGGCTCATTATCAGAAAAAGCGTAGAAGGCTCTATGCGCAACCCCAGAGCGGCAGACTTAGACGCCGCGAGAGAAGACTTGGCCGAGTCCGTGTCCAAGTTCCTATTGAGCAGGACCATGAAGCGTCCGATTGTGATTCCCGTTATCGTTAGTATCTGATCAAACCTTCCACAGACCCTTTTTCTTTAAGATTAATCCGTCCTTTGAGAGTGAGGTGAGTGCGGCCTCATATTTCTTCCCATATCGACCTCGTAGGTCGATATGGGGAATATCCTTTAATATTGATTTCAATATCGCACCGCGGACTTGGCGGAGCGAACCTTCAAACTTTGACTGCTTCGTGTAGTGCGCGCTTTTCCTTGCAGGATTCTTGTGTAGCTTTTTTATGTGCACCCCGTAGTCCATCAGTGCCCAGTGCCACTCGCGAGGATTTTGGCCCTCCGCCGCTGCTGCCGCAATCAGTAAAATTTTACTATCTTCTATCCCAGTGTTTTGCAAAACACTGGGATAGAACAGGTGGATGAATGCGGCGCGGATGTTGGTTTCTATCAATACGTCCGGCTCGTTAAAAGCAAAGACCCGCACGGCACGGGCTGTATATGGCCCCACACCGGGGAGCGCTCGCAGAACGGCCTCGTCTTTCGGAACCCGGCCCTTGTGTTTCCCTACAATAATTCCTGCCGCATCCCGCAAATATTTGGCGCGCCGGTTGTACCCCATTCCGCTCCATACTTTCAGAACACTGCCAAGGGGCGCCCTTGCCAGTTTTTGAACGGTCGGAAATTCTTTCAAAAATTCCTTATATTTAGTAATGACCCGTAACACTTGCGTCTGTTGAAGCATTACTTCGGAAACAAGGATCCGGTACGGGTTCCTTGTCTTGCGCCAAGCCAGTTTGCGCCGACCGTGTTTCTTCCAATACCTCCACACCTCATCTCTGAAATTTCTAATTCTCAATTTTGCAATTTTCATTGAAATCCTACAGCTCGTAGACGACATCTTTCCTCTCCACCACCACTTTCCACCCCATGCGCTTGGCATAACGGTACAATTTTTGGTTGGGATTGAAACATATCGGCTCCTCCACCATTTCCAGAAAAGAAATATCGGATTCCGTGTCCCCTACTCCGATTGATTCTTCAAGCGTCAGGTTTTCTTTCTCTAGTGCCCGCTTCAGGATATTCGCTTTGTTGTAAATCAGGTGCGCGTCGGTAATTCCTCCGGTAAAGCACTCCTGCGGGCCGATTTCGTATATCGTTCCGTACACCTTATCAAATCCGAGCTTCGGACAGAATTTGTCCAATATTGTCTTCGGCGAGTGAGATACCGCAAGAAGAAAATATCCCCGCTTCTTTAAATCAGTGAGCAGGTCGCGCGTATACCGGTACAACCGTTTATACTCATGCTCCACCACTTCTTCCGCGGCATCCGCCAAAACGCTGTAGTGAATGCCTTTTAAGTGCTTTTGGAAGGCCTCAATGACCGCCTGTATGTATTCCTCATAATCCCCTTCGCGGTCCAGCCAGCGCGTGTGAGCCCGTTCATACACGCGCTCCGAATTCTTCGGAAACGCACCCGTTTGAACAAGATGATTAACCAGTGAAATGAGGAGGCTGGAGCGGAAAATAGTGCCGTCCACGTCAAACACCGCCATTTTCAGCGGTTCACCGTTTTTTTGTCTTTGAGCAGTTTTCATAGAGCGATTATTCCAGCACCTTCAGCATCTTTCTCACGTCTTCAATCTCATGCATCGGGAAATTGCCTATGCGGATGTGCTTGTCTTTGAATTCACCGTATCCGGCGCCAACGATGTATCCCTGACCTGCCAGTTTCTTAATTACCCCGGCAGAGCCTTCGGGAGTTTCTGCAACAATAACAGTCTTTGAGCGCCACGTCTCATTTTTCACGAACGCGGGATAGCGGGGATTGTTGTCAAGAAACGCATACAAGAGCGCGGCCTTTTCGTCTGTCTCTTTTTGTATTTGCTTCAACCCTTTTTCAAGATAGAAATCACATATGCGCCCCAAGATATATATTGCCAGCGTGTTCGGCGTCTCCGGTGTCTGATTCTTACCGGCCGATTTCAGAAGCGCGGGAAAATTGTGGAAACTGCCGATGTTTATACCGTTACCGTGCAGTACCTGCGACTTTTGTATGCATCTGTCGTTCACAATGAGAATCCCGAGACCGGAAGGCATGCCGAAACCTTTCTGCACCGAAAAGAATACGCAGTCCGCAACACCGTAATCAACGGGTGCGTACGGGGTGGCGGAAACAATGTCTACCGCAAACAACGTATCAGGATGTTTCAACTTCAGTGCGCGGATACCGGACATTTCAATCTTGACTCCCGTGCTCGTCTCATTCTGTGTGAAGCACACGAGCTCCGTGCCCTTGGGAATTGATGTCTTTTGAAAATCAAATCCCTCACCCGCGGGCACCCCGCATTCTTCCGGATGCTTGCCCAATTCCCGTGCAATCTGGAAAAAGCGCTTGGAGAACGCGCCGTTCACGAAATGAAAGCTCTTATCCTCTACGCAATTCTCAACTACCAGCTCCATCGCCTCGGTTGCGGAACCGATGAAGAAGACGTGGAAATCAGGCGGAATTTTCAACAACGTTTTCAGCGAGGAAACAGTGTGTGCAAAGAGTCCGCCGAACTCCTTCCCGCGGTGCGATATGGAATAGATGCCTTTTTCCAGCCCTTCGTTCAGATACTCTCCTAGCTTCGGATGAGTTTGCGTCGGCCCGACTGTGAAGAATACGTTTTTCATGTTAGTTTTTCTTAGCGAGTGCTAGCGAGCTTAGAAATAACTTACACCCAGCACCTTTCGCGAAAGGTGCTGGGTAAAGAATTTGTAATTCGCTTTACTCATAACAACTTCTTTAGTACAACACTCTGAATTTGAGCGTATGAGGCACGTTCTTTAATTCATTAATGACCGCATTGTCGTATTCCTTGCTCACGTCCGTTATCACATAGCCGATTGCCTCATCGGTTTTGAGGTATTGCCCAAGTATATTTATCTTGTGCTTCGCAAGCGTGCTGTTGATATGTGCCAAGACCCCGGGACTATTGTGATGGATGTGAATAAAACGGTGCGCATTTTTAAGTTCCGGCAGTTGGATGTTCGGGATGTTGACGCTCAAATATGTGTTCCCCGCGTTCACAAAGTCAACAATCTTCGCTGACACAAATTCACCGATATTCTTCTGCGCCTCCTCCGTGCTCCCGCCGATGTGCGGCGAAAGAATCACGTTCGGGAGATTCTGCAACTCACTCGCAAATTTCTCATCATTGCTTCTCGGTTCGCGCGGATACACGTCAATCGCGGCGCCTCCCAGATGTCCGCTTTTGATGTGCTCCGCGAGGGCCGGAACATCTATGACGTGCCCCCTGCTTAAATTCAGAAGTATCGCGCCTTTTTTCATGATTCCCAATTCGCGCGCCGAAATCAGATTCTTGTTTGAAGGATTTCCATCCACGTGGAGCGTTACCGCGTCACATTTCTTTAAAACCTCATCCATGGAATCGCATTTGTGAGCATTGCCGAGGGCGAGTTTCTCAACGATATCGTAAAAGTACACGTCCATGCCGAGGGACTCCGCCACAACAGAAAGCTGGGTTCCTATGTTTCCGTACCCGATTATGCCAAGCTTCTTACCGCGGATTTCAAAACAATTTTTTGCAGATTTATCCCAGACACCAGCGTGCAATTTGACGCTTTTATCAAAGACATTGCGCGTCAACATGATGATTTCCCCGATGGCAAGTTCCACAACACTGCGGGTATTGCTGTAGGGCGCGTTAAAAACCGCAATCCCGCGTTTGGAACACTCTTCCAAATCAATCTGATTAGTGCCGATACAAAATGCTCCCACTATCATAAGTTTCGGCGCACTGTCCAAAACCTTCTTCGTGACCTCTGTTTTTGAGCGGATTCCCAACACCGCAACGTCCTTCATTTTTGCGCATAACTCGTCTTCCCCAAGACTCTTTGTCATCAGCTCCAAGCTGTATCCTTCCTTCTTGAAGCGCGCTACCGCGTCGGGATGAATGTTTTCCAGCAGGAGCACTTTCAAACGGTTCTTCGGATACGAGTGAACCATCGGCAGAGCATTGATGTACAGGAATTCGTCAAAGGTCGGTACCACATGGTCGGCCTTATCAACAACAGATTTCCGCGATACGTTTTCCGTAAACGCAAAGAACTTTGAGGCCAAACCTGACTCGCGCAATTCATAATCTGAATGGCCGTCCCCGATGACAAAGATTTCGCCGTTCAGTTTAAGATTTCTCAATTGAATTACTTTTCCGCCCTTTTGCGCCAACGGATTCTTCTTGTCATACCCTACGATACTTCCTTTCTTGTCGTATAAAAACGTGTTCGCGAATACATTTTTCTCCGGAATGCCATACGCCTTCACTATCGGCAGAATAAATTCTTTAAACGCCCCGGAAAATATCAGAATGTCATTCCCGAATTCCTTAAAAAACTTCTTATTTCTCGCAAACGAGGGCGTAACGTTTTTCTTGAGAAGTCTTACCAGCGTTTCCACATCTTTTTTATTGGATTTCATCAACGCCATCCTCTTCTCCAGTGATTCGGCAAATGAAAGCTTCCCCTCCATCGCCGCATTGGTGATATCCCTGATACCCTTCATGATTTCATCTCTGCCCTTGTTTCCTTTCAGAGAAATTGCAAGGAGTTCCTCCAGAGTCTCAATCTTTGCAAATGTACTGTCAAAATCAATGACATAGTACCTTTTCGCCTTGGGTGCGGTAGCCATACTGTGTCATCACTGCGCAATTTTCGGACCGCCGGCCTTACTCAGAATCTCCGAACGGAATGTATAATTCGTGCTTTCCTGCGCCTTAAACCGCTTCTCGGCCATTCCGATGAGGCCCATAACCAGTTCCATATTGGACACGCCGGCTTTCTTCCAGTTGTGATGATACAGGCTTCCCGGCATGGTATTCACCTCTATAACATAGACCTTTTTGGTTGTGCCGTCTATCAGGAAATCAACGCGTGCTATGCCGGAACATCCGAGCGTTTTATACACCCTTTTCCCCAGCTCCGTAATTTGCGCGGTCAATTTTTCCCCGATATCAGCCGGAATCCGGCTGTATGCGCTGTTTGCACCGCCGCCTTTCTTTCCTCCGGACATATACTTGCTGTCAAAATCAAAGAGTTCTGTTTTATTGAGGGGCCTCTCAACGAGCGCGGTACGGGGCACATCATCACCCATAATAGGCAGGGTCACTTCAATAAGATTCTGCACTTCCTCCTCAACGAGTATCTTGTCGTCATAATGCAAAGCCACCTCAAGAGCGTTTTCCAGCTCAGACACCTGTTTTACTTTCGTTATTCCGATACTGGAGCCGAGGTGGGCCGGTTTTACGAACAGGGGGAATTTGAGCTCCGCTATCCTCTTCCGCACCAATGCGCTGTCGTCCAGCCATTCCCGTTTCGTGAACCAAATGGAGGGAGCAAGGGGTATTTCCCCTTGCGCCAGCACCTGCTTGGTGAGCACTTTGTCCATGGCAACCGCCGAGGCGGCGACATCGCAACCGACAAAGGGCACGCCGGCCATCCGCAACAGTCCCATCAGGCTTCCGTCCTCTCCAAATGTCCCGTGCATCGCGGGAAATACGACGTCTATGTGCACGGACTTCGGGAAAAGCCCGGGC
>MHGP01000065.1:0-476 GCA_001805615.1 Omnitrophica WOR_2 bacterium RIFCSPHIGHO2_02_FULL_48_11 | reverse complement strand
TTGCTTAAAAAAAGCGATATCATTCATCGCCTTGGTTGAGTACCACGAGCCGTCTTTTGCGATGTAGACAGGCCAGATATCAAATGTGCGGCTTGCGATGAGTGTATCAATGACAGGAGTGTGCGCGGTAATGATGGAGACATCGTGCTCTACGCTCCGGCCTCCAAAAATAACCGCTACAGTCTTCATTCGTTCATTCTAGATTAGGAATACTGATCTGGCCAATCATTCTGAAGAAGCACCACGTCGCCTTTTACTGTCAAATGAGGGAGCGCCGCGTACGCCTCCAGAGCATCGGCAAACCGGATTATCTCGCCCTCATAGCGGGCTTCCCGCAATCCCTGCTCTATGTAGGGGGTCACGGAATTGATGATAAGAATCACTTTCTCCAACCGCGCTCTCGCGATTCTCCGTCCGATTTCCCTGTGCACGTCTTTTGTCCGCGAACCCATTTCAACCAGTCCCGGCGTGACGTA
>MHGP01000064.1:19429-40568 GCA_001805615.1 Omnitrophica WOR_2 bacterium RIFCSPHIGHO2_02_FULL_48_11 | reverse complement strand
CCCGTTGGGCCGGCGGATCAGCTTGGCAAAGGCTTCAAAATCACTCTCCGACAGTCCCAGCTCCCTCAACCCCAGCACGACCGAAGAACGATTCAATAAACGCATCACCACATTTTCTCCATGCACCGTCGGGAACGTCGATACGCGGATATCCACTTCCTTATCATCAAGTTTTAAACGGATACGCCCGTCTTGGGGCTTGCGGCTCTCGGCGATATCCAGCTTTGCCAAAACCTTGATACGCGAGACGACCGCATTCTGTAATTTTTTGGGGAGAGTTGTTTTTTCATTTAACAAACCATCCACGCGAAAACGGATCCGTACCATATCCTCTTCTGGCTCGACGTGAATATCCGAAGCCCGGTCTTTCGCCGCCTGCGAAATCATCACGTTAACCAGCTTGATAATCGGCGCTTCTTCGGCAATCTCCACCAGCCCCCGACCTTCCGCCTCTTTCATCTTTTCTTTGCTGATCGCGCGGATGACATCTTCGAAACTCTCCGCAGAGGCACCGGCATAAAAAGAATCCAGAATAAGCTGAATCCCTTTTTCCGAAACCAAGACAGGCTCCACCATTTCGGCTTGACTCACCCGGCGAATTTGATCCAAGGCCACGATATCTTGCGGGTCCACCATCCCGACGGTCAAACTTTTATTGATTTTAAAAAGAGGAACAGCTTTGTATTTACGGGCAATATTTTCGGGAATGAGTTTGATGAGATTGCTGTCGATAATATAATCGTTTAAATCCATGTAGGGCAGCCCCAAGGCCGCCGCCCGCACCCGCACGACATCCTTATCATTGATAAAACCAAGCTTTTCGAGGGCTTTGTCAATGCTTAAACCGGTGCGCTTGGTTTCTTCCCGGGCTTTCTCGACTTTGTCTTGGGTCACCAGCCCTTCCTTCAATAATAAATCAACCACTTCACGCTGATTGACCATATTCCCCTCCACAGAAAATTATACTTCTTTGAGCAACTCTTTGATTTTCTTCAAAAGCTCCTGGGCATCAAAAGGCTTGGTGATATACGCATCCGCCCCCACTTCATAACCAACCTTCTGATCTTCTTGCTGGGTACGCGCCGTCAACAGTATGATCGGGATACTCTTATACTTCTCATCAAATTTTAGCATGCGGCAGACTTTGTATCCATCGAGCTTGGGCAGCATCAAATCCAAAATCAAAAGATCCGGTTTCTCTTGGCGAACTTTGTTCAATCCTTCTTGGCCGTCCTTAGCCGTCAGGACGTGAAAGTTGTCCTTTTCTAACTGAATTTTGAGGCCGAACACCAAGTCTGCTTCATCATCGACCACCAGGATCCGTTTTTTACTCATAGTATAGTTTCAATTCGCTTAAAAGGCTTTCCTTATCTTTATTATCCATACTAATAAATTCTAAGCCAGTCTTATATTGTTCTTTTTTTTCTCCGGGCATGCGATCCGTTTTTTTGAGCCAGGACACCTTCGCGCGGGCGGAGATCGTCTTTTTCTTTTTTAAAAGTTCCATTTGAACTTTTATTTCTGTGTCTGTTTTGAGCGGCCGGGGATAAAGAAAACAAACTCCCCCCTGAGAGACATCGATCGTCTGGATATTTTCCTTCTCGCCGGCGGCCGTCAAAAGAGTCATATTGGTTTTATAATCGATGCGTTTATAGCGACGCATCTCCGAACCGATATAAATTTCTTTCACATTCACCGGAAAGTCAACGCCCCCCTCATCCTGGGTTGTCGAGTACGACAAAATTCCTAAAGCGATAAAGACATCTTTAATTTTATGACGGAAGAAATAGTTTTTTGTTCTTTCTTTTAATAAATCGCAGAAAAACACAACCGCCGGGGCTTCGGCTCCCGGAAAAACAATGCTGTACTTTCCCTGGGCGACGTAACTGGTGATCTGGGGAGGCGGCGCTTTATACTTTTTGCAGAATTCGACAAAGGCGGCATCAATGATCTCTTTGAGGTCCTGGTTCAACTGCTGCGATCCGACATCCACCCGTTTTTTGAACTCGGCATAATTCACGATAAAAAGGTTGATCAAATTGACGGGGATACGTTCCTCTAGAAGGTTCTTAATTTTCTCTTTGATGTTCTTTTCTAAAACATTCACCGCATGAAACCGCGGCAGGGTAAAATAAAATTTGCTTCCCACCCCCATTTGCGATTCGGCCCAAATTTCACCGCCGTGTTTTTCAACGATTTCTTTGACGATCGACAGACCTAGACCGATCCCCTTGTGCACCGCCGGATCAATATTGCCGCCCTGAACGAATCTTTCAAAAACCTTCGGCACATCCTCTTTGGTGATACCAATACCGGTATCAACGACACTAATACGGACTTTATTTTCTAAAACCTTGACCTCAACGGTGATCTTGCCATTCTCCTCGGTAAATTTGATAGCATTATTAATTAAATTAGAAATGACCTGCACGATCCTATCCACATCGATAAAAATATTCACTTCATCCTTGGGCAGTTGATAGGAAAGGCTGATATTCTTTTCCGCTGCCATTTTAACAAAAAAATCTTCCGATTCTTGAAGAAGGTCATTGATATTTACCAAAGAATACCGCAGCTTCAATCTCCGACGCTCCACCAATGAAATATCCAGCAGTTTATCAATGATGCTTTTCAAACGATCCAGATTGTTCTTTGTCCTCACCAAAATCTCGCGCTGCTGATCGGTGATCGGACCGGCCGTTTCATCAAAAATCAGGGATAACAGCTGGCTGATGATAGCGAGCGGCGTACGTAGCTCATGCGACACCAGCGAGACGAATTCCGATTTTGTTTTATTCAAATCTTCCAAAACTTCCAATTTCTTTTGCACCTGAAATTTTTCTTCTTTCAAATGTTCAAAACGCATCCGCTTCGTGACGTCCCGCGTCACGCCCATCAAGCCGATAATTTTTCCCTTCTCATCCCGCCAGGGGATCTTGGTCGTGGAGACATAATTATCCACCCGGTCAGCCCGCGTCGCCCGTTCAATCTTATCGATAATCGGCTTGCCTGTTTTTATCACATATTGATCATCTTTGGCCATCCGCTCGGCTCGGGCAGAAGAAAAAATATCATAATCTGTCTTCCCGATCACCTGCTGCGGATTCAGTCCCAGTCCTTGGGCATGCGCCTGATTGACAAAGACCAAACGCCCCTTGGTGTCTTTAAAGTAAATCACGTCCGGAATGTTATCCACAAAACTTTTAAGCATCTGATATTGACGCAAGAATTCTCTGGAATCAATCGGACGGACTGATGTATTTTTCTTTGATTTACTTTTTGACTTCATGCTTGAAGTGATCGGGTAGGAAAAAATGACGGTTAAGAATTAATCCCACAATAATTCTTTTATTTTATCGAGCAAGACTTTTCCATCATACGGCTTACTCAAATAGGCGTCGGCACCGACTTCTTGTCCCAGGCTTTTATCACTTTCCCGTCGTAAGTTTGTCAAAAAGACAATGGGCATATCCTTATACCGGCGGTCAAACTTCAATAAACGGCACAAACGATATCCGTCGAGCTTCGGGATCATGATCTCTGACACCAGCAAATCCGGTTTTTCTTTTTGGGCGATGGTCAAGGCGTCCAGGCCGTCGGAGGCGATCAAAACTTCATACCCGCTCACGGCAAGACGATTCTGGATCGTTTTCACAATTTCTGATTCCCCATCGATCACAAGGATTTTCTTTTCATTGGATTGCAGGCGTTTGCTGATTTTACGCAGCAGGTCTTCGGTCTTAAAAGGTTTAACAATATAGTCATTAATACCTTCAATTTCAAAAATATCCTGCATCGAATCGCGGGAGGTCACCACGATAACCGGCGTGCGTCTTAAGTCTCCCCCCATCTTTTTAAATTCCAGGACAAAGGTATACCCGTCCATTTTAGGCATCAGGATATCAAGAATGATCAAGTCAGCCCCGAAATTTTTATATTTCTCAAGACCCGCTAACCCGTCCGGGGCCGTCATCACCTCATAACCCTGCGAAGCCAGGACTGACTGCAGCAAGGTTACAATGGTCGGATCATCGTCAATGACCAATATTCTCTTTTGCACTTCCATTTCGTCAACCCTTCAATTGATTACTAATATGTATCTTAGTACAAATATAGCACTTACCAGCCAAGATATCCACCCTCAACATATTTTTCTAAAAAATCCGATTGGCAATCAACCCGAGGATAATGATCTGCGGAATAGCCACCAGCGGCAGCCAGACCGCGGCTTTCTTGCCGATATTTTGCCAGGTCAAACCGATTTCCGTATAGTCGGTCACCACCCCGGCCATCAAGAAAACAAGGCTGTTGCCGAGCGCCCCGGTCTGGCGGAAAATTTCAAAGGCCAGAGGCGAGGTCCCTTCCGAGCACACCTCCAAGACCGTCGCCACCAGTAAGGTCACGGTCATCCCCAAGGCCGTGGGCCCCATATATTGATGAAAGATATGCGCCGGGACATACGCCGCGGCCAGGCTCGCCAGCCCTATCCCAATCAAAATCCACCATAAAATCATATCGGCCATGGCCCAAGATCCTTTGAAAACTCCTCTTAAATCCGCCGACAATTGGTCAGCAGAAAACTGATACTTGCTTCTGCGCTCTGTAAAATCCCGGCCGATCGAGAACGTCGCATCCATGACCAGACTGTGGGAATTCTTTTCCACCAGATTTTTCGACTCCAGAAACTGATAAATAAAGCCGGTCACAATCGCCACGATGAGCGCCGCAAAAATAATGTAAAGGCCTTTCACAACACCGAAGAAGCCGATCATCATAAAGGTCAATGAAAGATTTGCCCAGGGACTGGCTAAAATAAAAGAAATGACCGACGGGGTTGAGGCACCTTTTTTGTGCAGTTGAATGGCAATGGCCATAACGCCATGACAGCAGGCCTGAGAGAAGAATCCCAGCACAACGGAATAAAAAATTGTTCTTTTCTGGGATTTGGCCAAGATGTGCGAAATGTATTCTCGCGGGATATAATACTCGATCACGCCGCTTAAGAAAAAACCCAGCGATACCGCCCATCCGACCCTTTGAACATACATAAAAAACGTATCCCGGAAGGCGACTAAACCGGGTAAAGCATAGGATAGACCAACGAGCGCTGACAGAATGACAATGACAATCAGCGTCTTGTCTTTATACCAGATTCTTCTGGGGGTTGAGCAGCAATCCATAAATTTTTACATGTTCCTGGGCTTCCTTAAGCCCTGTTTTCACGACGGCAAATGCCAATGCCGCGATAAACAGGGCTGTCGGAAAACCACATTATTCTGCCATAGCTGGTTCAGGCTCTACGGCAACGACTTCTTCCGCTTTCTTAGCATAACCGTCCGGATCTTTCATGAAATCCTTAGCGCAGGCAGCACAGCAGAGGGAATAAATTTTTCCCTTATGTGCTATTTTAAACGCCGGGCCCATTTTGCCAGTTTCTTCATTACTCACAGGGCAAATCTTGTTTCCGACTTCAACATCAGTCACTGCCTCGGCCGCTGCTGCTTCAGTTTCACTGCCCATTTCATGCATCGCTGCCATTCCCTCTTCCAGCGCAGCTCCCATATCTTCAGCTACCGCGACACCTGCTGCGACATCTGCCGGCGCAGTTTTTTCCATCATAATACCGGCGAACACAAACCCGGTCATACTTAAAGCAAACACTACTGTTAAAACGAACACCTTCGACTTCATCTCAACTCCTCCTTTAACTCTTTTGTTGTTTGATTAATTTGAACCCGACTTATTGATCTTTTTATACACTTCACAAGTCGCGCAGTATCCCAGCCAGGCTGAGATTAAAAATAGAATACCTACACTTAAGGCAATCCATTTTCCCCAGCTCACCAAGGCTGACAAAATTAAAAGTATGCCGCAAAATGTTCGGGTGAAACGCTCTTCCGGTTTCATATTGTTCACGCCGATTCGCATGTTTTCTCCCTGCCTGCCGGGAGGCAGGCTTTAAGCAAAGACGGGTTGCCGGACAACCCAATCTGTTTTCCCTACTGCCCTAATAAGTGAAAAAGGAACCGCCATGAGGACGATTCCTATTTTCACCAGCGACTTGGTATTAATAAATAATAATACGCAGATTAAAAAGATTGTCAACGACAAAACTATTTTTATGCGGATCATAGCCGGGCCGGAACGCAGGCGCTTAAGTTCTTATTCAGCCGGAGGCGGGACAGGCTCGGCAGCACCCTCGGGCAGATCTGCGGAAGCGGCATCGGTGCCGTTCGCCGGGACTTCTTCCAGATAAACATCTTCAGCAGAATCGTCATAAGCACCGCCCAAAACATCGGCTTCGGCGGGAGAGACTTCTTCTTTCTCGATACTTTTGGCGGTCTTTATACCGGCCTCATCGACATAATAGATCTCGACTTCGTCATTTTTGGCGATCTTATCCACCGAACCAATATTATTGAACTCTGTGTCGGCAGCTATTTTATAGACGACCTGGACTTCTTCATCTCGGTCATAATCATATTCCAGCAAGGTAATCTCCTCCGGGGAAACGCTGGTCACGATCCCGTAAGAGTAACTGATATCTATGGCATCACTGCTATCGCTTGCAGCCGCAGAGGCTGGGTCAGCGCCCTCTTGGGCAAAGGCAAGATGATAAGCAAAGGCGGTTGCGGTTAAAGAAATAAGACAGGTAATAATAAAAAACTTTTTCATCGATAACTCCTTTTTAACTAAGTTCCATGCTTATTTAGGCGATATTATACCATATTTTACTCCGTTGTCATGCTACTTCCCTTTTCTGGTCCGCGACAAGGTCCGTAGCGAATGACTTTCTTCCGGAAAGACCCCTTCGCTCACGGATTTAACATCTTCAATGGAATAAAAGGCTTTGGGATTAAATTTTTGAATAAGGCCGATCACTTTTTTCCAATCCCGGCGATTAATGATCATAAAGATAATGTTCACCTTGCCCGTGGTTCCCTGGGCATCCACAACCGTCACGCCGAACCGCTTCTCTTTAAGAACATTGATCAATTCCGCGGCGTCCTGCCGGGTGATGACCCGGATGACCTGCAGACCGAAAGCCAATTTTTCCTCAATATACATCCCGACAAAATTTCCCATGGCAAACCCGCCGGCAAAAGCCAGATAGCAATAAATATTGGTCAAATTCTGCATGATCTGCCGCACCGCCAAGAGCCAGACCAGCATCTCGATAAATCCCAAAAGCGGCACGATCCACCGCCCGCCCCGCGAAATCAACATGATCCGCACGGTCCCGATCGTAACGTCGCAGACCCGGGCGATAAAAATAAAAAGCGGCAAAATAACAAAAGTAAAAAGCGGTGAATTTAAAAATGCGGCATCTAACATTTGCATTCCTTTCGGCCTTGCTGACGATCCGTTGACTCGGTCAACTCCAGAATATTTTTCATGACCTTAAAAACAAACACCTCCGACGCAAGACGCCACTGCCAGTTGCCTTTAAGAGTTCCCGGCGTGTTCATCCTCGCTTCTTTTCCCAACCCCAAAATATCCTGCAGCGGGATCATGGCGACATCGGCGACCGACCGCATGGCCAAAGCCACTAAATCTCCGGCCACTGTTGCTGGCGAGATTTCATGCCCGGAATACTGAGCCAAGTTCGCTTTTTCCTGAGACCTGGCATCTTCCTCGAACCATCCGGCAGCCGTATTATTATCATGCGTTCCGGTGTAAACGAGAAAATTGTTTTTATAATTGTGCGGCAAATACGGATTTTTTTGCATATCGTCCCCAAAGGCAAAAAGCAAAACCTTCATCCCCGGGAACCCGAACCGCTCCATCAGCTCGGTCACGTCGGGTGTGATGATCCCCATGTCCTCCGCAATGACCGGGATCTGCGGAAAATATTTCAAAAGCGCTGTAAAAAAATCATCCCGCGGGCCGTCCACCCAGCGGCCGTTGACCGCTGTTTTCTCATCCGCCGGAATCTCCCAATACTGCAAAAATCCGCGGAAGTGATCGATCCGCACGTAATCGAACATTCCAATGTTATGCGCCAGGCGCTTCACCCACCAGGCATAGTCTGTTTCTTTTAAACGGTCCCACCGGTAAATAGGATTTCCCCAGCGCTGGCCGGTTTTACTGAAATAATCCGGCGGCACGCCCCCGACAAAAAGTAAGTTCCCGGCCGCATCGAGTTTAAATAAATCCCGATGGGTCCATGTATCCGAGCTGTCATAATTAACATAAATGGGGATATCGCCGATGATCTTGATCCCTTTTTGCTCAGCGGATTTCTTAAGGGCACCCCATTGCTTTGAAAAAAGATACTGATAAAATTTAACCTCATGGATCTTTTGAAAAAACTTTTTATTCGTTTCCTCGAGCGCAGCGGGGTCACGGTCCCGCATCTTTTGAGGCCACGCACTCCACACCCGTCCTTTGTAATGATCCTTCAGAACAACAAACAACGCAAAATCATTCAGCCAATAATCATTCGCTGCGCAAAACTGTTCATAATCCGCTTTGTCCTTGACCTTTTTAAACCGCCGGTAAGCCGCCGCGAGAATTTTCTTTTTAAAACTTATTACTTGGGAATAATCGACATGCTCTGCAGAAAATTCGGGAGTTCTTTGAATATCTTCCCTTGTCAAAAAACCCGCGTCAACCAGCTGCTCCGGACTGATCAAAAGCGGGTTCCCGGCAAAGGCCGAAATACAACTGTAGGGAGAATGATGATTAACTGAATCCGTCGGGTTCAAGGGCAAGATTTGCCAATATGTCTGCTTGGCTTGCTGCAGCAAGTCCACCCAGCGGTGGGCCTGCGGACCCAAGTCACCGATGCCGTACTCCGAGGGGAGTGACGTCACATGCAGCAATATACCGCTTCCACGTTGCATAAGGTATTCTGGGTGGGAATAGTTTTAGTTTATTTTGACCTGCAGGATTTGTCCCAAATCTTCAAACAGTGACACCCAACGCTGGGCCTGCTTATCAGAGGCGGCCTGCTCCTGTTTCTGGGCATAACTCTGTCGGCCGATCGAAAAATAAATATTTTGCGCTCTCCATAAATCCAGATTAAGGCTCAACGTGCTGAGATTCCGCAGGATCACGATAATCATTTCCATAATCGAATGATCGTCGGGATGACTTAAAAACCGCATCATCAGCTCATTGATCCGGCTGCTGGTGATATAACCTAAATTGACCCGGTCCCGCTCAAAGGCCCAGCGTTTCATCTCCGCCACTAATTTTTGCAGCCGTTCGATATTGATATGTTCGCTTTCCAGGGCTTCACACAGATCCCGGTTGAAAATATATTCCACCACGGTCGCCAGCGTCTTAGGAAGCTGCAACTGAATATCATCCTGAATCTGCATCAGCGAATAATTGTGCTCATAAATTTGCCTGAACGAAGATTCTATTTCCTGAGTCGCGGATTTTAAAACCTGGTTGAGGATTCTCTGCTGCTCATGCCGGAACAAATGCCACAAAGAATAATGATGCGAGCCAAAATACGTATTGATAAGATTAATCGCCTCCGGGATATTATTGCCCAAAAAGGCATTCAAAATTTTTTCGTACATATGAAAAAATTTTTCTTCTGACGCCAGGTATTCCACGCCGCCGATCAGGTTGTGATCCCCCAAGTGTAGAACCGCAAAGCCCATCGGCATCCGTTCCCAGGTAATGTCCGAGCGCACCCAGCCTTTTCCCACCGCCAGCTTATTCCGGCCAGCCTCTTTACGCTCATACTTTTCGATCTGGATCGTGTAACAATACAGCTTGATTTCTTGAGAGTATTCTTCGAAGAGCGAGGTCAGGGCATAATGGGCTCCGACCCGCGGTAGGTCCACCACCGACGGCTTGACGAACATTTTATAGATGGTCGCGCCGTGCTGCAGTTCTGACACATTGCTTTTGGCTTTCTCTAAGATCTTGATAAAACCGTATTCCAAATCCTCCCCGCTCACTTCCTGGGTCAGCTGCAAAGCCCGGGCCGCATATTTCAAAATTTGCGTGGCCTCGATCCCCGAGATCTCGTCAAAAAACCAACCGCAGCTCGTATACATCAAAAGAGCGTTGTGCTGCATTTCCAAAAGCCTTAGGACTTTTATTTTTTCTTCTTCGCTTAAATCCCGGGGAATATTTTTCTGCAAAAACTCTTTTACCTGATCGGGATGACGGTTCAAGATCACGGCAATGTAGGCCTCACGGATTTCCCATGGACGCTCGCAGAATTTGCGCATCTCCCGTTCATAGACAATGCTCATCTGGTCCCGCAGCCAGTCCAACGCTTCCCGCAACGGCGCCCGCCACTCCTGATTCCAGCCCGGATGACCGACATGACAGCCGCAATTGCTGCGCCACCGCTCAACGCCGTGCGCGCAACTCCACGAGCTGGATTCAATGATCTCGACCTCATAACTCGCCGGATTTTTTTCCAGATATTCTCCATAGATCGTAATCGTGGCTAGCCGAAAGGTCTCGATATGATTCAGACAGTACGCCAAGGCCATGTCCCCGAATTTATGATGATGCCCGTACGTCTCCCCATCGGTCGCGATATGCGCCAATTGATTTTCGGGAGAATGTTGATCAAAAATTCCGATCAAACGCCGGGCAAAACTCTCCCCACTACTGAGAAGCCCTTCAAAGGCAACCGCTTGGGCCGCCGGCCCGTCATAAAAAAATATCACCATCTCCCGGCCCGACGGCAAACGGCAGACATACGGCATTTTGGGATCAATCTTATGCTCAGTCAAATTTCGCCAGCGGGAATGGTCCCCCATTTTTTTGACGCGCTTGGCTTGATGCGGGGCGAGAATCGTAAATTTGATTCCCTGTTCTGCCATGATCTCTAACGTCTCTGAATCAACGGCGGTCTCGGCCAACCACATCCCCTCGGGCCGACGCTTAAACCGATGTTCAAAATCTTTAATCCCCCAAACCACTTGGGTGCGCTTATCCCGGCTATTAGCCAACGGCATAATCACATGGCTATAAACCTGCGCCAACGCCGAACCATGCCCAGAAAAATTTTTCTGGCTGATCCGATCCGCCTCCAAAATCGCCTGGTATGTCTCCGGTTCTTTTTTTTCTAACCATGACAGCAAGGTGGGGCCAAAATTAAAGCTGATGCGGGAATAATTATTGACAATATTGATGATACGTTTATTGGCATCGAGGATGCGGGAGGCGGCATTGCGGGCGTAGCATTCAGCGGTAATCCGCTGATTCCAATCGTGGTAAGGGTGCGCCGAATCTTGGGATTCGACTTCGTCTAACCAGGGATTTTCTCGGGGAGGCTGATAAAAATGTCCGTGAATACAAATATATTTATTACTCAAACGACACCTCTGAGTCGAAATTCACATTAACTAAACAACTGGATTTTATTATACCATTGAATCATGAAAAAAATTCATCTTTTCATGGATTCTGGCACAACAAAAAAGGCTCAGCCAAATTTTCTGGCTGAGCCAAAACAAAACCCGTAATTCGTTCAGAACGAAATTAAATACGGCTGGCAGAGCGAGCTTTAATTTTCTGCTTGGCTTCGGCTTGCGAGGCTTGGGCCTGAGCCTGGGCGTTCTGGATAATGCTGTTAAAAGCACCTAACTCTGATTCCGCGAGCGCGACAATATCCCTCTTGTTCTTATTCAAATAATTGATTTTGTCCTCACGGGCGAGCCAACCCAAAGCTTGCAAAACAATTTCGTCTTTTTCTTTAATAAACTTTGGCAAATCGCTGACCGCGGTTTCGCCGTTCTTACCCAAAAATTGCCACGTCTTTCCTGCTGCTTCAATAACTTTTTCTTTCATGTAAAGCCTCCTGTATTTTCAATTATGCCGAATTTATTTTCATTTAAATCTCTAAGGATGAATCATTCTAATACCCGCTCCATTCTTAGTCAAGCTTTTTAGAGACACGGCAAAAATCACTGCCGTTTTAAAAATAAAATACCCAAAGGCGGCAATTTAAGATCCACCGACTGGGCATGGCCATGAAAGGGAATCGGTTCTGCTTTCTTGCCGCCCAGATTTCCCTGACCGCTGCCGCCATAGGACTGGGCGTCGCTGTTGAGCAGCTCTTTCCAAAGGCCGGGCGCCGGCACACCCACGCGGTAATGGTCGTGGGTCGCCGGTGTAAAATTGCACACAACCACGATCTGTTCCGCCGAATTTTTTCCCTTACGGAGAAAACTTAAAACACTTTGCCGGTAATCGCTGGCTTCGATCCACTGAAATCCTCCGTGAGTAAAATCATCTTCAAATAAGGCCTTTTCTTGACGGTAAAGGCGATTGAGGTCTTTGACCCACTGGTGCACGCCCTGATGCGTTCCAAAATTGAGCGCGTGCCATTCAAGGCTCTGCTCGTGGCCCCATTCCGTCCACTGCCCGAATTCATCCCCCATAAAAAGCAATTTTTTCCCTGGATGAGCGAACATGTAACCAAACAAAAGCCTTAGATTGGCAAATTTTTGCCAGTCATCTCCCGGCATCCTTCCAAAAAGCGACCCCTTGCCGTGCACCACCTCATCATGCGAGAGCGACAAGACAAAATTTTCGGTAAAGGCATACAGCAAACTGAAGGTCAACTCATTGTGATGATACTTGCGATAAATCGGGTCCTTAGAAAAATAGACCAGCGTATCGTGCATCCATCCCATGTTCCATTTCAAGCCGAACCCCAACCCCCCGGCATAAACCGGACGGGAAACGCCGGTCCACGCGGTCGATTCTTCGGCGATCGTCTGCACATCCGGAAAGCACTCATAGACCTTTTGATTGAAACATTTCAAAAACTCGATCGATTCAAAATTTTCTTTGCCGCCGTAAAAATTGGGGATCCACTCCCCGTCTTTCCGCGAATAATCCAAGTACAGCATCGAGGCGACCGCATCCACCCGCAGCCCATCGACATGATATTTGTCCAGCCAAAAGAGCGCGCTCGAAATCAAAAATTCCTGCACTTCCCGGCGCCCGTGATTAAAAATATAACTTTTCCAGTCGGGATGATAACCTTTACGCGGATCATCATGCTCAAAAAGATGCGTGCCGTCAAAATAGGCCAACCCGTGTTCATCGGACGGGAAATGCGACGGCACCCAATCCAAAATCACCCCCACCCCGCTTTGATGCAGACAATCGATCAAATACATGAGATCCTGCGGGGTGCCGTAACGGCTCGTCGGGGCAAAGTAACCGACACTCTGATATCCCCAGGACCCATAAAAAGGATGTTCCATGACCGGCAAAAATTCCACATGGGTGAACCCCATCTCACGGACATACTTCACCAAATGCTCCGCCAACTCCCGATACGAAAAATATCGGTTGTTCTGCTCGACAATGCGCCGCCAAGATCCCAAATGGATCTCATAAATCGACATAGGGCTCGAGAGTGCATTGTTCTCGTGGCGGCCCTGCATCCATTTTTCATCACGCCACGAATAATCCAAATCCCAAACAATGGAAGCCGTCTTCGGCGGATTTTCCATATGAATCGCAAAGGGATCATTTTTTTCCACCCGAAAATGATTATTGCGCGAGACGATAAAATATTTATACAACGCCCCCTTTTCTAGCCCGGGAATAAATCCTTCCCAAATGCCGGAAGAATCCCAGCGTACGCCAAGTTTGTGCGTATCCCGATTCCAACCGTTGAAATCCCCAATCACCGCAACACTTTCGGCGTTCGGCGCCCAGACGGCAAAATGAACCCCCGGCTCGCCGTGCAGTACGGCCGGGTGAGCGCCCAGCTTATCATAAAGTTTGAAATGATTTCCTTCCTTAAAAAGATAGACATCATGGTCGGTGATCAGTCCGCTCCCATGAATGATACGGCGATCGTTGTTGTGCTGAATGTCTTTTGTCATAAGAACCTTTTATTTACATGCGTTGAACTTTTAAAATATGCACCGGAAAAACATGCGGATTCAACTCCACATAATTCCATTCGCCCTGCCACATGTATTCTTCGTTGGTGATCAAATCCAACATACGGTATGGCTGCTCAAAATTGATCCCTAATTTATTAAGCGGGACCTTCACCCACCCCGACTGCGGGTGAAAGGGGTCCAAGTTGACGACCATGAATAAAATATTCGCAAGGTCTTCTGTCGCCTTATAATAACTCAGCAAATTCACATTATCAACGTCGCAAAAGCGGACATTCCACGGCATCTGCAAAGCGGGGTTTTGCCGGCGGAGCAGATTAATATGGGCGATCAAATCTTTCAAATTACCGCTTTGGTTCCATTCCCAATGTTTGATTTCATATTTTTCGGAATTGTAATATTCTTCTTTGCCTTCAAAGGCGGCAGAAACACCCAGCTCAAACGGCGGGCCGTAAATACCGTAGTTCGAGGACAAGGTGGCCGCGAGCGCCAGACGGATAATAAAAGCCGGCCGTCCGCCGTGCTGCAGATGAAATGGCAGAACATCGTGCGTGTTCGGCCAAAAATTAGGACGGAAATATTCTTTCATCGGGGTCTGGGTCAATTCCGTCAAATATTGCGCTAGCTCCCATTTCGTGGTCCGCCAGTTGAAATGCGTATAGGATTGGCTGAAACCCAGCTTGGCCAATTGCTGCATGACCCGCGGCCGCGTGAACGTTGCGGCAAGAAAGATCGCGTCCGGATAATCGCGGCGGACTTCCGCGATCAGCCATTTCCAGAAAACAAACGGCATCGTATGCGGGCTGTCCACGCGGAAAATTTTGACCCCTTTTTTGATCCAAAAAACAACGATGTTCTTTAATTCACTCCATAACGCCGGCCACTTGTCGCTGGAAAAATTAAACGCAACAATATCCTTATATCTAAAAGGCGGATTTTCGGCATACTGAATAGTGCCGTTGCTGCGCCACTTGAACCACTCCGGATGTTCGCGCACATACGGATGGTCCAGCGAACACTGGAACGGCAGATCCATCGCGATCTCAATGCCGAAACTTTTTGCATTCTGGATGAATTGCACAAAATCATTGATGGTCCCTAGCTGCGGATGCACGGCGAGATGTCCGCCGCTTTCACTGCCGACGGCCCACGGACTTCCTGGATCTTCCTTCAGCGCGGTCTTGGAGTTGTTTTTTCCTTTGCGGTTGGTGTAACCGATGGGATGAATGGGCGGCAGATAAATAACATCAAAGCCCATCCGGGCAATCTCCGGCAAAAGTCCCACGCAATCCTTAAACGTCCCGTGCGTGCCGTTAAACCCGAAAGAGCGCGGAAAAAATTCATACCACGTGCTGAAAAGCGCCTTAGGCCGGTCGACTTGCACCGGCAGGACTCTGCGGTAATTGATCAAACTTTTCTCGTCGGGATATTGGCGGACCAGACTCAACAGTTCCTCATTGATCGCCCAGCGCACGGCTTCCGGATTCTTTTTTAGCTCCTTCAACTTTTTGATAAACTTCTGAATCTTCTGAGCGTTTTCATCTTTTTTACGGTAAATCAATTTTTCCAGATACTCAATGCCGGCGAGCATTTCCTGATCGATGTCTTCATCCGCCTCGAACTTCTTCAACAAAACCTTCTGCCATGTTTTAAAAAGGTCCACCCACCCTTCCAATGTGTAGCAATAATCTTCCTCTTTCTCGATCCAAAAGATCCCTTCCCAGCGGTCGTTCTCCAAATACCGCATCGAAACCCGACGCCAATCCTTTTCGCTTTTCCGGCGGAAAAGCAAATACGCCATGATATAGTCATTGCCGTCGGTAAAGATATCGGCCTGCACGACCACTTTTTCACCGATGACACGCTTAATGGGATAAAGTCCGCCATCGACCTGCGGAGTGACACTTTCGATGACAACCCGCTCCTGACCACTGACCAGCTTGAGGGTGGAAAGTGTATGAGTTTTAGAACGCTGCGGCATAGATTTTAAAATTCGGTTTGGACGAAAATACCGTTTATGAATTGCGCACTTTTTCCAGCAGGACCTTGGCGGCTTCTTCCGGGCCTTTTCGTTCCCAGCCGGCCAACCCTAAACGGGTACGCAACTGTCCGACGATAATGCCCTGCTCAAAAAATTTATGAAAGAACTTTTGCGCGAGTGGTTCGTGTAATTCTTTATATTGGGGAGGACCGAATACATTGCCATAATAAGTATGAACGATGCCCTGCGTCGTCGTCGTTCCTTTGCTCATGACGGTTCCTTCGCGAAAAATATTGATGGCCTCTTGGGGAGTGGAAAAACGCTCCAAGATAGGATGCTCTTCGTCGATCTCTTCATAATTATTGGCATAGAGGATATAATCGATCTTGTGTCCTTTGATCAATGTCTCGTAAGTGGTAACGGGAAGAATAATGCGCGCGTTGATCTGGTTCGCGCTCATGATAATGGCCCGGTCGATCTGGCCCAAGGCATAACCCGGTTGTAGATCGTCGAGCCGCAAAAAAGCGCCGATCTCTGTTCCATAACCGATGACCTCGCCTTTGCTGTTAATTTCAAATGACCCCATATCATCGGCGATAATAATAATATCCTGAATATATTCTTCGCCTAATCCGCGGAACGCCTCTAAGGTCTCGGATTTACCGGCTCCGGTGTCTCCGATAAAAAGAATGGTAGCGGAATGATTTCCTTTCAGAAGGATCCTCACCAGCGCGCCGTGGTAGGGCAAGCGGCCCCTTTTCATCATGATGATATTGTGCAGGGTCAAAACCATTTTCTTCAAATAGCCGAAGTAGCCGAAATCATCATGATTGGGAACGGCACCGATCAGAATATCGTTCTTTTCATCATCATAAAAAACGGTCGGGAAAGAAGAATATTTATCCAAACTGTTGCCGGGGACACCGAAAAGATAAACGGCATCGGGGGTTTTTTCCAATTCTTCATCCTCGGCCAGTTTAAAAAGATTGCACAAAGACAAACCCAATTCCGCGAACTTGATATGAAAATAAATTAAAATCAAAAGCGGTCCCACCTTCGCCGGATAACACAGCCATTCGTCCCGGCTGATAGTAATGTCCTTGAGCGGATTCTCTTTGATGCGTTCAAATTTTCCGGTACGTTTATTCATCGGCGGGTTCAAGATCAACGGCGGATAAAGTAAAATCTGGCGGATGAGCGGGATCTCATTGAGTTTTTTATAAAGCGGATCGGCAAAAGGAATTTCTTTCGGGATCGAAATAGTGGCAACTTCCGCGCCGGCAATAACCTGCCGGTAGATCCGCGGGTGGGAGTGAGTGATATTTTCCTGAATATCGCGGTACGTCCAGCGAATCAAATGCGACAGGTGCTCCACCGTGCCGTGAAAGGTCCGATAGGGCCTTTTATCCAAATCTTTTCCCGTTGAGTCGCAGATAACAAACCGTTCATAACTGCGCCAGTGATTGTAGAGATATTCGATAAATTCGCTGAGCAGGTGTTCATCGCGAAAGAATATCTCCGCGCCTTTAACCGTCCCGGGGACCACATGGCTCGACATTTTAATGAGCGCGTGCAGGGTTTGAATAAGAATGTTGATTTTTTCTTCGGTGGGGCCTTGCTCATCAAAAATTTTTAATAAAAGGGAATTCCGGCGCGAAAGTTCGGCAACCGCACGCCTGACAACCTCATGAAAGGGCTTGCTTAAGACCAATTCCTCCGATGTTTCGCAGACTCGGTCCTGGAGGCGAATGATAATCTTTTTTTCTAAAATTTCGAATGTTCCGGAATTCATAAAAACTCGCTCTCAAAAATTTTAATCACCGTAACCTCAATGAAGACAAGGCTATACATTCCAAAGACAGAGATTAGTTATACACTAACTTTACAAAAATATCCACTAGATTTGTTATTTTTGGTAAGATTCGAAGGGCGGGAAAAAAGACCTGTCGGAAAGGAAACTATTTCGCTAAAAGCTGCGTTGCGATCACTTGGGCGATGTTATTGGCCAGAAGCTGGTTCCCTTTTGCGGTGCAATGTCCAAAGTCACCGGCAAAACGGTCAGTAAAATACTCATCATAGCCCTCGCGGCTGACGGCATCTTGAAAAATCTGCTGATTATCCACAAAAAGCACCGCCGGATCCGCCTCCAGCATTTGCTTAAGATCCGCGCTAGGACGCAACGGGTATTGCACCGCCACGAGTTTAAGTCCTGCCTGCGAAACCATCGTCTTGACCTGGCGATAATTTTCCCGGAGCTGAAGAGTAAATCTTTCTTTCTGTGATAACGTGTTCTTTTTCAACTGCTCAGCCTGGGCAGTCTTGCCTTGTTTCTCATAACTGACCAGCAAATTCTGGGCGATCCCTTCGGGATTCTGCGGATTTAATTCCAGGGCTTTCTTTAAAACAACCTCTGCCTCGGCATATTTTTGATCCGCTAAGAGCGCATGCCCCAACTCAGCGTACAAAATAACCTCCTGGGGATTCAGCTGAACTCCCTGCCGCAACAACCGTTCTGCGGCGGCGGCTCTCCCCTGGCGGCGATAACAGTGGGCCAGCTGGCCATAAACAGGAACACTGCCGGAATTAACTTCCAATTGTCTTTTAAAAAACTTCTCTGCCTCTTCATACCGCCCTTGCTCAAGATAGATCTCGGCCAGGGCCGCGTAAGCGCCGGGATGTCGCGGAAAAAAAATGATCGCCTCTTTAAAAATGCGCTCGGCCTGATCAATTTTTCCCCACAGCTTATAAGATTCACCCAATTCCGCATAAACAGCGAGTCTTAATTTTTCATCCGATCCCATGGCCTGACGCATCTCTTCAAATAACTGAACGGCCTTGGCGTACTCTCCGATACGTTTGTAATAAAACCCCAACGTTCTTTTGGCCTCGCTATTGTTCGCATCAAGCTCAAGGGCTTTGGAAAGCAATCGAAATTCTTTATCCGGATGACCGGACGCCCGGGATAGATGCGCCAATTTCGTAAATCCCGCTGAGCTGGGTTTTGCATTTAACTCTTGTTCTAATTTTTCTAAATGTTGTTTAAACCGCGGGTCTTGCCTTGCTTTGCTATTGGCCGTCCAGTGCAAATTTAAGAAACGCAGCAATTTCAAAACTCTGAATTCCTCAAAGAATTGCATCCAGCGCGGCTGCGCGGCCGGAAACGATTTTAAATTTTCTAACGTATCATTCACGCCCATCATCGCAACGACCATATGCGGCTTATATTGGCTAAGATAATCTTCCAAGTGCAGAACAATGTGATGGCTCGTAATCGCCGGGATCCCTTTATTGACGACGGTAAATTTGATATTATCCTGGCCCGCATTCAAAATTTTCTCCAATTGCCGGGGATACGCGTCCTCTCCTCCTAAGGCGGTCGTTGATTCCCCCACGCACATAATACGGTATTCACCGTTTTTGACCAAGGAAGCCCGGTTGCGCTGTTCCTGGAGGGTCAAAAAAATAAAACCCCCGAGGCGCAGGACGATCTCAATTCCCACGAGGGTCAAAAACACTCCGAACAAAATAAGAAAAACTTTTTGTCTTAAGGTTGTTTTAGGCATAACGAAAGAATGTAGAATGGTCAATAACGGGAGGAATGAAGATTGTCTACGCTGGGACAGGCGCTAAGCGTGCCCCAGAAAAAAATTCCAAGTTTTGGTTCACATAATCGTCCAACTTGACCTTAAATTCGTCCAGTTCGCTGAGCATCTTCTGACGGAACTCGAGAGATTCATCCGCCAGGTTAGGAAACAAAGTGCGGTAATATTCAATGCCTTCCAGAAGGTTCTTTTTAAACTCACCGAAATATTGTTTTTGTTTTTCATTCGGTTGTTTTAACACCTTTTGGACCTCTCGCATAAAATACTCAACATACATTTTTAATTCTTTGATGAACATATGCGGCCGATACGTCGCGTTGAGCAGATTGGTTCGGCCGTAAATATGGTCGACCATTTCTTGCAGCGTCGAAATTTTCGAAAAATACGCCAGGTTCGGGCCCGGGCAGACAGCGGTAAAGCGCAGGGCGCCATTGCCCAAGTGATAACTGATCATCGCCCCTTCCGCGAGGTCGTTGCAAATGCAGGATTTTTGCACCACTTTGTTAAAACGTCTCTGATATTCTGTCGGATGTAAGCTCAGCCGTTCCAGTTCTTCTATTTTTAATTTCTGATACTGCCGAGAAGCCGTACAAATCGGCTGCGGGGTAAATTCGGTGTTGGACACCAGATAACCTTTCGGGCAAGCGCTTCCCGGACGGCCTTTCTGGACACGATCATCACGCGCTACATCGCTGTAAGACATTCTTAAATTATTAAACGGCACACCCAGCGGTGAGACCTCGCTCAAATACAGATCTTTTTCTTCAGCGGCGGCTAACTGCTGGCGCGTACCTTCATCAACGTTCGTGACTTCCGGAACCAACAAAAACGGCGTGGCCCAACCGGTCCCGTCCAGTTGATAATGGTCCTGCAAAAAGCGGTCTTCTTTTATCGTCCCGATGCCCCCCTGCGCCGTGATCTTCATCTCGTGCGGTTTGGCAAAGGGCAATTTATTTTTCAATTTCAGGGCCTCATTATAGATCGTATGCAAACTTTCAATGAGCTCCTGCCGCTTGATACGGAACTCTTCGAGGATCGGTCCCATGAGATATCCGTCGGTCGCAAAGGCATGACCACCGCAATTTAAACCTGATTCGATGCGGTATTCGGAGATCCATAACCCTTTTTTAGCAAAAAATTTTCCCTGAATGATGGACGAGCGGTAATCGCTGACTTTGAGAATGATCTTTTTCTTGATGGAGCCGGTGGCATCCGCATAAAAATCTTTAAATTCTTCAACGTAACTGTACAATCTCCGATTGATACCTGCGGAAAAAATAATGGCCGATGCTAACGAACTTTTGGCATAACCGCGTAAGGCGGCCAAGGCATCCGAATATTCCGAGGGAAGCTCTTTGCGGTCCGGAGAATAATTCGTCCGGTCCAGCTTGGTCATGATGTTCACATTGATATCCCCTGGCCGGATCGAATTGCGCAATGTCTCCTGCATATTCTTCTTTTCAGCCGGGTCTATGGTACACAGCATTTTCTCATAAAGTTTTTTCAAAGGAGAATCATCGGGAAGGAGTGTAAAATATTTGGTGATTTCGGTCCCCACTTCAAAGGCCGAGGCCTTGAGCTCGGCAAATTGCTTCTTAACGATCCGGTCAACCAGGTTAAGGTACTCCGTGATCCGCCGCGCCCGGAAATCCTCATCCTGTTTGGTGATGGCAACATAGGCTTCGCCGCTGACTTTGCAATAATAC
>MHGP01000064.1:4389-19421 GCA_001805615.1 Omnitrophica WOR_2 bacterium RIFCSPHIGHO2_02_FULL_48_11 | reverse complement strand
AGAAAGATGTGTATGCTTTTCATGTGTCCTTACCTTTAAAACTTACCTGGTGTTCGCTTGACGATTTTACTGCTGCTTTACGACGTTTTTGGCCTTAAAACCCTTCTCATCTTTCTCGACCTCGAACTCAACCTCTTGCCCTTCATCGAGATTCTTGAAGCCACCGCCTTGAATCGCGCTAAAATGGACGAAAACATCTTCGCCGGTCTCTGAGGAGATAAACCCATAACCCTTTTTAGCGTTGAACCATTTGACTTTACCTTTTGCCATAATCAACAACCCTCCTGTGAATGGTCAAAGATTACCTTAAGATTACTCCCATTCTAAAAAGGTGTCAATATTTATTCCTAATAGTAGTATTAGAGGCTAGGCACCCCACCCAGCACGGATCCCAAGGCCGCATAAGCGTATTTTCCGGGCCGTCTGATGGGGAAAATCTTACGAAATCGCCGACTGATTGATAGAATCTTCGTACAGGGCATCACGCTGGGCCTTGATTCGCTCATCGGTGAGATATTCATCGAACGTCATGCCCATACGATCGATACACCCTTTCGGAGTGACCTCAATGATCCGGTTAGCCACCGTTTGCACGAACTGGTGGTCATGAGAGGAAAAAAGGATGGTTCCTTCAAAAGTTTCCAAGCCTTTGTTCAAGGCTGTGATCGATTCCAAGTCCAAATGGTTCGTCGGCTCATCCAAGATCAGAACATTGGCACCCGTGAGCATCATGCGCGACAACAGGCAGCGGACTTTCTCTCCTCCCGAAAGCACCCGAACGCTCTTAAAAGACTCTTCCCCTGAAAAAAGCATCCGCCCTAAGAATCCGCGCACAAAATTCTCGTCTTTTTCTTTCGAATATTGCCGCAACCAATCGATCAAGTTCAGATCAACATCAAAATATTTTTTATTATCTTTGGGGAAATACGCCCGCGATGTGGAAACACCCCACTTGAAGGTCCCGCTGTCCGCCGGCAATTCGCCCAGGAGGATCTGAAAAAGCGCTGTTTTGGCCAAATCGTTGCGGCCGATAAAAGCGATCTTATCCCCCTTATGTGCCTGAATATTGAGGTTCTGAAACATCAATTTCCCGTCGATCGATTTGCCCAAATTCTCGATCGAGACCAAATCATTACCGGCCCCCCGTTCCTGTTTAAAGACAACCGCCGGATACCGCCGCGAGGACGGCTTGATCTCTTCAATGTTCAATTTCTCAAGGATCTTTTTGCGGGACGTTGCCTGACGGGATTTGGAAGCATTGGCGCTGAACCGGGCAATAAAGTCCTGCAGTTCTTTCCGTTTTTCCTCAACTTTTTTATTTGTTTCCGACCTTTGCCGCAAGGCCAGCTGACTCGATTCATACCAAAAACTATAATTCCCCGAATACAGCTGTATCTTCCCAAAATCAATATCCACGATATGCGTACAGACTTTGTCGAGAAAATGCCGGTCATGCGAAACCACGATCGCGGTGTTTTCAAAATTACACAAAAATTCTTCCAGCCACATCGAGGTCTCAACATCCAATTGGTTGGTAGGCTCGTCGAGCAAAAGGATATCGGGATTGCCGAAGAGCGCCTGCGCCAAAAGCACACGCACCTTCTGGCTCGCCTCCAATTGCTTCATTTTAAGCTGCTGCAGTTCTTCCTTGATCCCGAGATCATCCAGCAGTTTGGCGGCTTCCGCTTCGGCATTCCAGCCGTTCATTTCGGAAAATTTTGCTTCGAGTTCGGAGGCCCGTATCCCATCCGCATCGGAAAAATCCGGCTTTGCATAAATCGCGTCTTTTTCCTGAATGATGCTATAAAGTTCCTTGTGGCCGATAACGACAGTGGTCAGCACCGTATATTCATCAAAGGCGAACTGATCCTGTTTGAGTACCGAAAGACGTTTCCCCGGGGCAACGACAATATCCCCGGCGGTTGTATCGACTTCCCCGGATAAAATCTTTAAAAATGTCGATTTGCCGGAACCGTTGGCACCGATCACCCCGTAACAATTACCCGGCGAAAAGGTAATATTGACGCTCTCAAAAAGACGTCTTTTGCCGAATTGTAAAGTGACATTATTGACTGAAATCATAATTCCCTATCCCCTTATTTTTGAGGGCATAGTATAACATATCGTCGGGTTAAAAGGCAAATAAAGCTTTGGGAGAGTTAGGGTAACGCTAAGACGAAACTAATGCCTTTGCGGATCATCATGACCGCGATGGCGGCTAGAAGGAGCGACGTGACCTTGGAAAGGACTCTGGCCCCGGCCTCGCCGAGGACCCTGATCAATCCTTCCGAACTAAAGAAGACGATCCCGACCAGGAAGATATTGACCAAAACCGCTGCCAACGTCGTGGCCAAACCGTGGGCGTCCATCATAATGAGCGAGGTCGTTAAAACCGCAGGACCGACAATGAGCGGAGTACCGATGGGGACCGCACCGACTTCCTCCGAAGGCAAGCGGTGTTGTTTAGACGGATTCAACAGATCCATGATCGAAATGCAGAACAAGACACCCCCGCCGGCGATCATGAAATCCCCAACGGTAATGCCTAAGATTCGAAAAGTCAATTTCCCTAAGAAAATGAAACCCACCGCCAAGCAAATCGCGGTCGTAAGCGACAGCAGGATAATTTTCTTCCGGTGCTGACGGTCCAACCCGTGCGTCAAGGAAACAAAAATCGGTAGGATTCCGATCGGATCAACCGCCACAAAAATGGGAATAAATGCCAAAAGAAAATTTTCCATGACTTTTTCCTTTATGCCTTTCCGATCAGCTCAGGGCCGATAATCCCACCGGAGATGACCATGCGGATCCCTTCATCCACCGTCCACCCGGGGTCAAACAATTCCTCTTCTTTGACGACAATCACAAAACCCGAGGTGGGATTAGGCACCGTGGGAATAAAAACCTTTGAAAATTTTTCTTTCGTATGGATATTTTCGATCGTTCCCGTCACAAAACCTATCATCTTTACACCAGGCCTAAAGGCATCAACCAAAACAACCTTTTTAAAAACCTGTTTCTCCGACAACGAAAAAGTCGAGGACAATTGTTTCCCGATCTGATAAGCGGTCTTTAAGATCGGGATCTTATCAAAAACAAAATCCAGCAAACCCCAGAGTTTTCTGCCGATGACATTGCTGACTATGGCTCCGATAAAATAAAGAAAGACCAAAAAGACCAGAATGCCCAGGCCCGGGATACGGTACCCGATAAACTGGTCCAACAGATTCATGACCCTTTGATCGATAAAAATATAGATGAACTTTAAGGTCAGATAGGACAGACCTAGCGGGATACAGGCCAAGAGACCGCGGGCGATATACATCTTTGCATGAGTCGCAAAACTTTTCATTTACTCTCCTGATGGCATCTGGTACCTGCCAAATTATTACGGAAAAATAATCCCGCTAAAAATTGAATGGTTCAATATTCAGCGGGATCAGTCATTCCAAGAACCTCAAATATCTATTTCCGTCAAATTTAATTGGATATTTCACCCGCAGCAGCCGCCGGATCCGCCGCAACGGCACTCTGCGCCACGCTGTTTAAATAAGGCGAAAGTTTCTGCCAGGTTTTCGGTCCGACTTTTCCATCGACCGTCAAGCCGCTCTGGGTCTGAAAATCGATAATGGCTTTTTTGGTTTTTGGGCCAAGAGTCCCGTCGACTTTTCCCTGATAAAGGCCGGCATTCTGCAAAGCCTGTTGAACGGACTGCACCGCCGGTTTCTCAAAAGGACCTGCCGCAAGCGGTGCTTCGGGCAAGGGGACCGCCGGCGTCACGGCAGCTGTTCCGGGGACACCGGGGGCGACCGCAGCCGCTTGTTCTGTCGTCGAGGCTGTCTCCATCTGCTCCAACATTTTATCCACTTCACTCGAAGTCTCATCCTCTTTGGCGCCCTGGCCGCAACTGGTTAAAAAGGCTGCTCCCACCAGAACCGCTGTCACAAGTAAATACTTTTTCATATTCTCTCCACCATTGATAAATTAGCGTTGCGGACCATAGGCAAACACGGGGTTATGTTGCTATAGTCCAAATTTTTTATTTATACCCCGCCTTGATGCGGAATCTCCGCTGCTGTGTTATGTTCTGCATACAAAGAACTGACGATCTTCTTGCCTTCGAAATCCGTCACATACTGCACAGAAACCTGCTCACCGATTTTTAAATCCGCCAAGGGAATTTCTACCGCATCCCGGACGATCTCGCTTAAACTGGTAACCATAAGCATAGTTGTCTCATAGATGTGTTGATCCTTGTCCTTCAGATATTCGACAGAAAGCATTGATTCGGTCGGTTGAACGGCCACGATCTTTCCGGACAATTCTTTGGCCACCGGGATATCTTCTATCGACGCGGGAACAGCCGCCGTCTCACTTGCGGAAGAAACAACCGCCGGGCTCAAAGCAAGAACTCCCACGAGAAGCAGGATAAAACATATTTTTTTATGAAACACGTTCATGGGTCTTATGGAAAATTTCCTGGAAGGAAAACCTTTTATGAAAAATAAACGATATTGATTATTAATTGTATAATCTCCCCTTCCCTTGTCAAGATATTTCCCGAGAAAGTGGAGAATAAACGCCCTCGGCAGCAGCTCTATTTATCCGGCTTTGGGAAAATAGTTGGAGAATAATTCTTTATAAATTTTCTTCTGGACAGCCGCGGTCGCCTCCCATTTCCATTCGTTGTCTGCCACATGTTTGGCACTCCGGGCAATCCTCTGGGCCAGGACCGGATTGGTGATAAGCTGCCGGAGTTTTTGGGCCAGATCCGCCGGTTCTCCGGCATGAAAAATAAGCGCGTTATCCCCTTCCACCACGAATTCCGTCAGTTCATAAATATTGCTGACCACCGTCGCGGCCCCGCAGGAAAAGGCGTAAACCAAAACCGCGCTGGTATAAGAAGCATCGTAGGGCAGCAAGACCACATCCGCCGACTTATAATATAATTCCGCCAGAGAATCTTCGATCCATTGATCTTTCAGAATGACCCTGTCTTTCAACTGCGGCACGCTGATGTCCCGACGAAGCGAATCCATGTCAAAGGCAGGATGCGGCTTCCCGACGATCACCAGCACCGCGGTATCTTGATCCGGCAGCAGGGCAAGCGCCTTGACCGCGGTGGCGATCCCTTTATCTTTACGCAGATGGCCGAAAAGCAGGATAAGTTTTTTATCCTGCGGAAGTCCGATTTTTTCCTGGGCCTGACTTTTGGTAAGACCGGGATTTAAAAAAGCATTATAATTCCCCTGTTGAATGACCCTGATCCGGTCATGTTCAATGTCGAACTCTTTGATCAAGAAGACCTTGTTCGCGACACTGTGCACAACGAGCACATCCGCCAGGTCCAATAAATGCCCGATCACTTCTATTCCCGTGTTGGCTTTGAGGGCGGCGATGTCGTGCGGCGAGTAAACAATTTTTATCCTCCAAAGTTTAAGCCACATCAAGAACAAGGCATCGACCGTTGGAAAAGCGAAGGATTGAAAATGGACGATCTGGACTTTTTCTTTCAGCACGTAGGAAAAAATCTTCGCGAGCCCGGCAAGATAATTGGGTAACCGCTGGGAAGGCTCCACCGTCTCATAAACACCGAAAAAATGATTTTCAACCTTAAACTTTCTTTCGCGGTGCGCCAAAAGCCAGCGCTGCGTGGTAAAAAGCGTCACTGCGACCCCTGCCTCGCTCAAGGCCTGGCAAAAAGAATAGTCATAGTAAGCCATTCCCGTATCGCCATAAGGACTGACACTGCAAATTTTTAGAGACATGGAAGATTTCATAAAAACGCGAGGAGATGCGCTGAGGAATTATACGGATTTTGTCGACAATATTTTTTGATTGAGTTCAAGGTCGGCGTCCACCATCATCTTGACGAGCTCGGCAAATTTGACCGTCGGACTCCAGCCCAGCTCTTTTTTTGCCTTGCTGTAATCCCCACGCAGCGATTCGACTTCCGCCGAGCGGTAAAATTTTTTGTCCACGAGGACATAATCGCGCCAATCGAGATTGACATGCCCGAAGGCCAATTCCAAAAACTGTTTTACGGAATGATGTTCATTGGTGGCAATGACATAATCCTGCGGGACATCCTGCTGCAGCATGAGCCACATGGCCTTTACATAATCGCCGGCAAATCCCCAGTCACGTTTGGCCTCCAAGTTGCCGAGGCGCAATTCTTTGGCCATGCCTAACTTGATCTGGGCAACGGCATTGGTGATCTTCCGCGTGACAAATTCATAGCCGCGGCGGGGACTTTCATGATTGAACAAAATCCCGGAAAGGGCAAAAAGTTTATAGGATTCGCGGTAATTCTGGGTCAGATGAAAACCCGCCACTTTAGAAATTCCATACGGGGAACGTGGATGAAAAGAGGTTGTCTCTTTTTGCGGCGTCTCCTGTACCAGCCCGAACATTTCGCTGCTGGCGGCAAAATAAAACCGACAGCGCGGCGCCTTCTCTTTGACCGCCGAAAGCATATAGTGCGTGCCGTTGATGTTGGTATTGATCGTCGAAAATTCATCATCGAACGAGTAATTTACAAAACTTTGCGCCGCCAGATGATAACACTCATCGGGCTGAATCTCTGCAACGACGCGGACGATACTCGGATAATTTTCCAAAGAAGCGGAATGCAGCGTCAGCCGATCCTGGATAGGCTTGAGCCGCCCCAGCCGGTGATCCGGATCTTCCAGATCCACCCGTCGGACAATCCCGTGAACCTCATACCCTTTGTCCAAGAGAAGCTCCGACAAGTATGAACCATCTTGACCGGCAATCCCGGTGATCAACGCTTTGCTCGGCATATATTATCTTCCTTTATCCTTAGCATAGACAAATTCATTATCCAATGCGGCGAAGGGTGGGTAATTGCTGTCTTTTTTTGAAACAATAGGATCTTTGACCGGCCATTGAATATGAATGCTCGGGTCGTTCCAGGCCAGCCCCCGCTCCGTTTCTAAAGCATAAATATTCGACGTATAGTACACCACTTCGGTATTATCCGCCAGCACACAAAATCCATGAGCAAATCCTTCGGGGACATACAGCATTTTTAAATCCTGCGCGTTCAATTTGACGCCGACCCATTTGCCGAAAGACGGCGAACCTTTACGGATATCGACCGCGACATCAAAAATCTCGCCGGCAATCACCCGCACAAGCTTGGCCTGCGCCATCGGTGCTTTTTGATAATGCATGCCCCGCAGGACATTCTTTTGCGATTTCGAATGGTTCACCTGCGAAAATTGGGTCTTGATCCCGGCCTTGGCGAATTCGGGATATTTATAGACCTCGGCAAAAAAACCACGCTCATCTCGAAACACCTGCGGTGTGACCAAAATCACGTCGGGGATCGCCAACCGTTCAAACTGAAACGCCATCGCAAATTCCTCAAGAATAGAAATTTATTTTTTATAAACTTTCTTCCAATAACTGCGCAAATATTTTACCTTTTCCTCGAGCCAATCCTGATGTTCTTTATAAGCGGCGATCGTTTGGCGCACGCCTGCTTCAAAATCCACCGCAGGTTTCCAGCCCAACTCCTCCTGTAGCTTGGAATAATTCAAAGAATATCTTAAATCATGCCCGGGACGGTCCTGCACGAATTCAATAAGGCTTTTGGGTTTCTGCATGATCTCCAATACTTTGTTGACCACGTTGATATTGGTCTGCTCGTTGCCGGAACCAATGTTATAAACTTCTCCCAGCCGGCCGCGCTCCATCACCGTCAGCACCCCGCGCGCGCAGTCCGCCACATACAGCCACTCCCGCACGTTCAAGCCCTGGGCATAAACCGGAATCTTTTCATTCTTCATGGCTTTATAAATAATGACCGGCATGAATTTTTCCGGATACTGCCAGGGGCCGTAATTATTCGACGGGCGAATGATGACAGCCGGGAACCGATAGGTGCGCACGTAGGCCTTGATCATCAGATCCGCCGCCGCTTTCGCCGCAGAATAAGGAGAGCTCGGGTTTAAAGGGGTTGTTTCATGGAATTGGCCCTGCGCGATATCGCCATAAACCTCATCGGTAGAAATATGAATGAACCGCTCGACCTGACTGCGCCGGGAGGCTTCGATCAAAATTTGTGTGCCCAGCACATTGGTGTTGGTCGCGGCATAGGCGTCTAAGATACTGCGATCGACATGGGTTTCGGCGGCAAAATGCACCACGATCTGCGGTTTGACCTTTTTAAAAACGGCAGCGACTTTTTTTTCATCGCAAAGGTCCGCTTTATAAAAAGCAAATTGTCCTTTGCCCTCCGCAAGCCGCGCCAAATCTCCGGCATAGGTGATTTTATCCAGGACGCTGACCGGATACCCTTGCGCCACGGCCTGACGGACAAACTCACTGCCGATAAATCCCGCGCCGCCGGTTACTAATAATTTTGGTAATTTCTTAGCCATATCGCATTAATCGTTCTTTAAAACATTCAGAAGATAATCGCCATAGCTGGTCTTATACTCATTGGCTATTTTCTTCAGCTGAGTTTGATTGATATAGCCCATGCGATAGGCAATCTCTTCAATACACCCGATCTTAAGGCCTTGCCGCTCTTCAATGGTTTTGATAAAAATAGAGGCGTCGATGAGCGAAGAGTACGTTCCGGTATCCAGCCAGGCATAGCCGCGTCCCAAAAGGTGCAGCTGCAATTGCTTCTGGGCCCAGTACGCTTTGTGCACATCAACGATCTCCAACTCGCCGCGGCCCGAAGGTTTTAGTTTTTTGGCGATGTCGACCACCTGATGATCATAAAAATAAAGCCCGGTGATCGCCCAATTGCTTTTGGGCGCTTTGGGCTTTTCTTCGATAGAAAGGATGCTACGGTTGTCATCAAATTCCACAACGCCGGACCGTTCGGGATCTTTCACATAATAACCAAAAATGGTCCCCCCCGTCTTTTGCGCCGCCGCTGTTTTCAAAACATCGGACAAGCCATGCCCAAAGAAGATATTGTCGCCTAAGATCAAGGCCACTTTATCTTTCCCGATAAAATCCTCGCCAATAATAAAAGCCTCGGGTAAACCGCGAGGCTCTTTTTGTTCCTTATATTGAATTTTAATGCCGAAATCCTCACCGCTGCCGAGGAGGTTCTTAAAGTGGGGCAGCGCTTCGGGGGTAGAAATGATAAGAACATCTTTGATCCCGGCCAGCATCAACACGGAAAGTGGATAATAGATCATCGGCTTATCGTAAACCGGCAATAATTGCTTCGAGATCCCTTTGGTAATAGGATACAACCGGGTGGCACGGCCCCCCGCCAAGATAATACCTTTCATAAAAGCTCCCTTCGGTACGCTTTATTGACCTTTGTACAACCAAAGATATTTGGTAAGGAAAAGACCAGTAAAAAAAGCACTATAGCATAGAAGCTAGGCTGTTTCAAGAAAAGGCACGGCGCCGCGCCGGTCCGGGCCCTACATGAGCCAAGGCTGCATAGAAGCTTCGATGCTTGCCGCCTCGGGACTGCTTTTCTTCAAAGACTCTTCTTCCTGAAAAAATTTGGCAGCCAGGTCATTCTTGCCCAATGCTTGCCAGACCAAGCCCAGGGAATGAAATATTTCGGCGTTGCGCGGGTTAAGCTTCAAACTTTCCTGCAGAAAATAGAGAGCCATCTTGTAATCCTTGAGCTGATACGCGGCCAGTCCGGCAAAATGATAAAAGAAATCCTGCGGTTCCGTGTTGGTTTTGATGGCATACTGCGTGCCGCGCAAGGCTTCGGCAAAATTACCGGACCGGTATTCCAACAAGACCATCATTTGAAAACAATGCTGATAACCTTTTTGCAAATTCTCGCCAAGAACGGCCCGGCGGTCCGCCATGATAAGCTGAAAGATCGGGATATAGACCCGCGAAGAAAGGAGCGAGGCTAACGTAATATCAGAATTGACCATCAGGGCCTTTTTAAAAGAATCCTTGGCTTTTTCCGGCTGACCGATCTTAAAATAGATCATACCCATGTCGTGATAGAACCAGAAGTTATTGGGATTCCCTTCCAGCGCCCGCTCGTAGGAATAAAGGGCTTGTTCCGTTTTTCCTAAATGATAATACGTAAACCCCAGGATGCCCCAGGCCTCAAAGAATGCAGGGAAATCACGCACCACTTCACGAAAGCAAACCATATAATCTTTCAGATCGCTTTTGTCCAAGGGGCCGCGGTGTTCAATAAATTTAGCAAAATTGATACACGTCGGCATCAATCGATTCAACACCGAAAGTTTTACCTGGTCCATCGTTCCCTGATAGTCAAACAAGGACACAACGCAAAGGACCGCGATAAAATAAAAAACGATCATCCTTTGGCCCAAGAAAACGAAAATTTTTCGTGAACGATTCGGCATTTCAACCTCGATGGTGTGTTAAAAAATAAGGCCGCAAACCTACAAAAACAAGGTAAAGAAAAATACCACCAAACAACATCAGCAGAAAAATATTAAAGACATAAAGCGACGCCTTCCCAAAACGCAATAGAACAACATTTTCACCGGCCGGGACCCACATCCCTTTAAAGGCAACGTTGGCCCGCACCAAAGGCAGGCTCTTCCCGTTAAGAAATCCCTGCCAGCCGTTATGAAAACTGTCGTTATAAACAATGAATTTGGGCTGCGAAAAATTCGTCCGGAATTTTATCGTATTGGAATCAAAGCTGAGCACCTGGAACTCCGCTGAATGACCTTCAACGCGCTGGGCCTGCGGTTCAAAACTTTGGCTCTCTCGGGACGGTACCTGAACGGATGCATCCGCAACAAACGCCGTGTTGACATTTTCCGAAAAGTTTTTCTCGATCCTTTTGAAATCCAAATTGGCATCGTCCAAAAATTCCACACGGTCATAAACAATAAATTTTTCATTCACATAATTCCGCAGGATCTCAACATCGACATTTTGATACAACACACTGAACGAAGGGACACTGTAATACAGAGCCGCCGGAGAATAATATTCCCCCGGCTTAGATCCCCTTTCATCTGTTCTAATGGCTTTCCGCACCTCTTTCCTTTTAGGTCCGCGCAAATAAGTAAAATCTAAATACGGCTGGTTATAACGATGCTGATAAAATTCCACTTCGTAGGTCGGCGGTTTAGTGCGGGCGGTATTGCGGTCCAAATAAAAATAAACTTGCGCCGGCTCGAGGCTGATCACCCCTAATAAGAGAAGCAAAAGCAGTCCCTCCCGCCGCTGCGCAAATCCGGCAAAATAAAAAATAAAGAAAATAAAACTCAACACAACGGCAAGGCAGGAAGCGATGACCACACTGTCTCGCCGGATAAGGAATATCAAGAACCCCAAGTGCGCCAACAGCAGAATGCTCCCCCAAAGAAATCTCTCTTTTTTTGTGCGCGGCTTATACTCTAAGATCTGTTGTAACTGGCTGGTCAGAAATAAAATCCCGATCGGTAGTAAAGCCAGCCACAGAAAGAAATGCAAATTCCGGAAATATTTAAAGAAAAATACATGCTCTTTTAGAAATTGATAAACCGGGGTCTGCGGGATACTTAAAAGAAGAATGAACACCCCCCAAGCCAGAAAAAAAAGCGACCGGCGCGTGGCCGCAGCCAGGATTCCCAGACCCAAAAGAATAACGGCAAAAACCGGCACATACAAAACGGCAAAATTGAACTGGGTCAAATCCTCCCAATAGACAGCCGAATAAAAGATCTCCTCAAGGATAGCCCAGCTGGTGATCCAACTGGGGTCCACTTCAATGGGGTTGCCCGTTGTGAGACCCGCATGGCGCTTGGGCAGAACGAACCCTCCGCTCCCGCCTGCCTTATAAAGCATGAGCCCCGGGAGCAGCGCCAAAAACAAAAACAGGATACACATAAAAATAAAAACTTTATTTTCTTGGATAAATTTCCAATACCTCAAAACAGCCGCTTTAACCTCATCAAAATAAAAAAGAAGAACAAACACCAAAAATGACAAAAGAATGATCAAGAAATAAAAAGGGATATACGTCGTCGCGATGATCATCAGGCAGAAGGTCATGCCTAAAATGGAATATTTTTCCGGTTTTTGAGCTGACGAAAGTAAAAAGTAAAAAAACCATATCATCGGGGCCAGAAATAAATTCAGGTAGGCATCAAATAAACGCACGCCGAGCGAAGAAAACAAAAACAGCAGGAACGCCGCAAAGGCCATGCGCCGGTCACGCAAAAGGCATTGCGCTAACTTATAAAAGCCGATCATCTCCAAGAAATAATAAACGACCAGGTACAAGCGATAAGCAACGTCATAATTAAAACCGATCTTATTAAAGAAGACCGACAAAGAAAGGAGCGGAGTGAACGACCCAAAACGGCGCAGGAAGAATTCGTTAGGCGACCCGCAGCTCCACGTCGGATTCCACAGCGGATAAACCCCGCGGCTCAGATTATCCACATAAAACTTACTGTGATCGAAATAAGAGATGGCGTCGGAAATGAGCGGCAGGTTTGTGTCAAAAATAAAATGCCGGAAGGCAAAACCCCAGACCAAAAAAGACAGGAACATCAGGGCAGGGACAGGCTGCTCAACAATGATTTTCTTAATTCTTTGCAAAGGAAACATAAAATTTTTCATTCATTCTGCACAAAAGGTGACTTATTCTAATACGGCACCTTAACGCGCACAAGAAAATTATCATTTCTCCTCTGCCGGTCCATTCTGATTTGCACTTAATCTGTTTGACAAGCAACCCCAAATTCAATATAACTAGGGCATGTCCTGGCTGGCTCCTTTGCTGTGTTTTTCCCTCATTTACCGCTCTTTTCAAAAACCACTCGCAGCCCCTTTCGGCTGGCGCGGCTGTTTTTTGCTGGCCGCGGTTGTATGGGGAGTTTTGGCGGCCCTGGGAACAGAGATCTTAAGTTTATGCCACGCCTTCACCTTTGGCTATGTCCTCGTTTTCTGGATCTTGGCGAGCGGCCTCGCGGGTTTCATCGTCTGGAAAAATAATCGCCGGGAAAAACCGCCTGCCCTTGCCTTCCCCAAGACTTTTTCCGGGCTGGATTATGCGTTTCTAGGCAGCCTGGCTTTTATCCTTCTTATCGTTGCGCTGACGGCCTTAAGTTCGGTGCCCAACAATTGGGATTCGCTGACCTACCACATGGGGCGCGTCGTGCACTGGGCCCAAAACAATAGCGTTGTTCATTACCCCACCCACATCATGCGCCAACTTTGGAAAGCGCCGTGGGCGGAATTTACCATCACCCATTTTTATATTCTCGCCGGAAGTGATCGCCTGGCCAATCTTGTCCAGTGGTTCAGCATGCTGGGAAGCTGGATCGGGGTTTCTTTGCTCGCCGCGCAACTGGGTGCCGACCGGCGCGGCCAACTCATCACCACCCTGGCGGCAGCCACCCTGCCGATGGGGATCCTGCAAGGCTCAAGCACGCAAAACGATTACGTGACAGCTTTTTGGCTGATCTGTTTTGTGAATTTTATTTTATTTTTTAAAACTCAGAATACCGACGCAAATTTAAAAAAATGGACTCCGCTGATCGTGTCGGCCGCGGGAGCGAGTTTAGGGCTGGGCATTCTCACCAAAGAGATCACCTATATTTATGCCCTGCCTTTTCTCTTTTGGTTTGCTTTCCTGCTATTGAAGAACTGCCGGCGCGACAGCGTGAAATATGGCGTCCTGTTTTTTGCGATCCTGCTTATCCTTAACGCCGGCCATTACCAACGCAATTTTGGCTTATACAAAAAGATCCTCGCCCCGACGCCGGATGCGGCTGACCTGCGGGCCGCGGTATTCACCCCTACCGCCCTGCTTTCCAATGTCGTGCGCAATATAGGATCGCAGCTGAGCACACCCTTTCCCGCGATGAATGCCGCCGTGGATCGGGCGGTGGAAAACCTTCACACGCGATTGCGCATCGATCTCACTGATCCGGCGACCACTTTCGGGGAATATAAATTTCAAATCCCCAATAATCCGTTCCACGAGGATAACGCCGGTAACGCGGTTTATATACTTCTTTCTTTTGCCTGCGTCATTCTTTTTTTAAAACAAAAATTATTGGCTAAGAAAAAAAACACGCCGCCGGGATTCTGCGACACCACCAAATATTTCGTCAGCGTAACAGCGGCCTTTCTCCTCTTGAGCTTTTTATTCAAATGGCAGCCCTGGGGCAGCCGCCTCCTGCTCCCTCTGAACATTCTCTACGCGCCATTTATCGGACTTGTCCTTAACCGCATCAAAAATGAAAACATTCTCTGGACGGTGAGCTTTTTATTATTCCTGCTGTCGCTGCCCTGGATTTTTTATAATGAAGCTCATCCTCTCGTGGGCAAGAAGAACAGCTTTAACACCGAACGCCGCGAACAATACTTCACTAATAATCCCGGCTTCGGTTATTCCTACCAGCAGACGGCCAAAGCCATCCGCTCCCGCGGCTGCACGGACATCGGCCTTTTTTGGAGCGAGAATTCCTGGGAATATCCTTGGTGGCCGCTTTTGGCTGGCGACCGTAAAATCCGCATCGAACATGTGAATATTCAAAATATTTCCGCGGCATTGCCCTATCCGGCCGGGACATTTACGCCGTGCGCTGTGATCGATGACAACTCCGTGGAAAGTTACAAAATGCAAGTCGGCGCCAACACCTATGTGCGGAGCAATATGTTTGCCCACGTAAGCCTCTTCGTGCCGGACCCTGACGGGACACTGGCTAAAAAATCCATGCTGCTGCATTTCAAAAGAATGCTCGAATATGCTCAGCAAGCCAATATCCTGCACGACGAGGAGCGAAAAAAGATCATGATCGAACCGCAGAAACTCGAGATCATTATGGGCTTAAAAAATAAGGAATTGAAAGAAGCCCGGGCGTTAGACACAGCCGAATTGAACAACCTTTATCCGGGCCTCGGGCAGCAAGTGGAAGATTTAAAAAAAGGCTTGGCTTTAATGTTGGAAGGATATAAAACAGCGGATCAGAACAAATACAAAAAAGGTCAGAAATTATTCTTTGGTTGGAATATCTGGTTCCAAGAGCATAAAAAAACGGTTATTGAAAATTTCGAAAAGCTGCAATGATGCCATCAAA
>MHGP01000064.1:0-4377 GCA_001805615.1 Omnitrophica WOR_2 bacterium RIFCSPHIGHO2_02_FULL_48_11 | reverse complement strand
AATTTCTTTCCCGTGACTCATGCCCCCAAAGAGGCACAAGCCACGGGCAGAAATTAAACCATTACTTTTGGACTGCCTGCATCTGTTGGCTTATGGGGCATACTTTGGTAGGACAACCTTTTCCCACGCAATAGCCGGCGCCGAACAAAAGTACGGCGGCGATGATACCGACCAGCAACTTGCTTGCACAACAGCAGCATGATTTCTTCGTGCTGCAGCATTCTTCTTTTTTACCTTCGTCTGTCATTTCATCCTCCTTGTTGGTTTGAAATTATCCGTTAAATTTATTTTCCAAAGATACTTTTGATGTACTTTCGCAAATGTTCCATGTTCTTCTGAATAATTTTAGGAGACTGCTTCGTCCTCGCCAGGATCTGTGAACCTTCAATAAGCGCGATAAAATATTCGGCTAAATCGTGCGGCTCAAAATCGACTTTGACCTTATGCCTTGCCTTAGCCTCCCGCAGGTCCTGCGCGATCAGCTTCGCCCATTCCTGAAATCCCGCCGCACAAAGCGCCCGCATCTTAGGATGCGTATCCGACAATTCCTGAGCAAAGGTCCCTAAGAGGCATCCTAAAGAAGCGGCAGGATTCTTTGAAACATCAATGACAAAATCAATATGCGCATACACACGCTGCAGCGGATCACTCTCGCCGGCCTGGCAGCAGCAAGCGTACATTTTCTCCTGAGCCGCACAACAAAATTGTTCCAAGACCGCCTTGCCGAGATCATCCTTGCTCTTAAAATAATAAAAAAAACTTCCCTTGGTCAGCCGCGCCTTGCGGCAGATATCATCGACCGAAGTGGCGGCAAAACCCTTCGCCAGCATCAGCTCCTGGGCTGCCGCAAGTAATTTTTTCCTTGATGGTGAGTCAATATCCGCTTTTCTCATAAACATACCTACCAGTTGGTATAATTATAAAACAGACAACGATTTTGTCAAGAGATAATTCTTAGTTTACCAGTTTTCAGTTAAGGAGAGGGATTTAGAGGAATTCTTCCACGGTATAAAGCGGCCGACGTTTGACATCATCGCCGATGCGCGCGAGGTATTCACCAATGAGGCCGATCGCCAAGAGCTGGATCCCGCCGATGAACAGGATCGAGACCATGAGAGAGGTCCACCCTACCACCGTGGAGTTGGTAAACAAGCGTACATAAATACTCGCCAAGATCCCGATAAAAGAGAAAAAAGAAATGATGATCCCCAAAGCGGTGATCGCCTTCAGAGGAACAAAGGAAAACGAGGTGATCGCATCAAAAGAGAATACGAGCATCTTCCATAACCCGAATTTCGTATGCCCGGCGAACCGCGGGTCGCGCTGATATTCGATGCCCTTGCGTTTAAAGCCGACCCACGCGACCAGCCCGCGGATAAAACGGTGCCGCTCCTGCATCTCATTAAGAACATCCACCACCTTGCGATCCAGTAGATAAAAATCCCCGACATTTTCCGGGATATCGACTTTTGTCAAAACCCGCAGCAATTTATAAAACAAAACAGCGGTGATTTTTTTAAAAAAACTCTCGCCCTTCCTTTGCACGCGGATCCCATAAATGACCTGATAGCCGTTTTTCCATTCCTTGATGAATTGCGGGATCACTGCGGGAGGGTCCTGCAGATCACCGTCCATAACGACAACCGCTCGTCCCTGAGCCACCCGCATGCCGGCCGTGATGGCCAGCTGATGCCCGAAGTTGCGGGCGAGTTTCAGGACCCGGACATGCTCGGCATCCTGCTGTTTCATTTTTTTTAGAAGCTCATAGGAACGGTCCCGGCTCCCGTCATCGACGAAAATAATTTCATACGACAGATTCGTCGGCGCCAAGGCTTGCGTGGTTTGCTTAAAAAATTCTTCGACGACCTCTTCTTCGTTAAAGATCGGAACCGCCACAGAAATATCGATATTTTTATTCACCCTTCCTCCCCCTTACCGATTTTGCTTTAAAGACTGCTGCCGTAATAACATATTTTTCACCTGCCAGATCCGCTCAATACCGATCCCCCCGACAAAAAGATAGACCTTACGGTCCCCCCATTCCATTTCTTCAATGATCTTATCTTCCGGGCTTATCGGAAACGCCAGTTGCGGGAACCATTCATCGCTCTGCGTCACATAAATGGTTTTACGGATATTCAAATTCTGCAGCCCGGAAAAATTCTTGATCTCTTTATGCGTGCTGGAAAATCCGTAAATCATGACGTCCAGATCCTTCGTGACATAACCGAATTGCGGGAATGCCAAAAGCTGAGCCGTAATCAGCTGCGCGCTTATGGTAAAATCGGCGTACTTTTCTTCAATGCGCTTCGCCAAGGCCTGATGCAGCCGCAAACCGCGCCGGTATTCCAAACTTCTTTCCAGAATAAAATGCTGCGTCGATGGGGACCGGCTAAAGAAATACCCATACGAGGCAAAGGACATAACGGCTATCATTATAATCAAAGTCCATTTGCGGATGTGATAATTTTTTACCACCAGCGCAAAGACATAAAACGTGCAAAAAACCACAAAAGGATAAACGATCACCGAGTAACGCTGCAAAAGGGCATAAAAATTCAAAAAGAGCAAAAACCACATCCCGCCAAAAATAAACATGATCCCGCCATCAGCCACCTGCCCCGGCCAGGCCCGCCCGTCGGTCTTTCTCTTCCATAAATGATACGCACAGTAACCTAAAAAACCCACTAAACTCGCCGCATAAAAATAAGAAATAAAAAATTTATTAACGGACGACCACCCCTTCATAAACTGAATCCCGCCGATACTGACATGCTGGTCATGGATAAAATATTTTCCCATCACACTTAAAACCGCCAGCAAAAAAAGCGCCAAGCCCCAGCCGAGGATCTTTTTCCGGGAAGCAGCGTCCTTGTCATTGAAAAAAATCACCGCGCCTGCCACCAAAAACGCCGCACACGCAAAGGCACCGGTTCCTTTGGTCAACAGCGATGCCAGCGCCATGCTGCCGGCCCAGTGAATACGTCTCAATATCAGCGCATACGCGCTCAAGACCGCAAAAAAAAGCGTAGGCATCTCCATGTTCAGGGCTTCTGCCTGGCTTTGCACGATCGGAAAAAAAAGGAACAAAACCCCCACGAGCGCGGCGGATTCGTCCTCGCAAAATCTCCGGACGATCTCCCGCAGGACCCCGGCCGCCGCCGCGGTCATCGCAAAAATAATCAGATGGTTCACCACTAAAAACATCTTTGTCCACGGCAGGATCTTCATCAACAAAGCGATATACGTCGGGTAAAGTGAAAACATGTACACCTTGGGGCCGCCCTGCGCATATCCCGGCTGATGAAACAACTCGGCATAATTGAAATTATTTTGGGCCAGCCAGAGAGCCTCCATCCACGGACCGCCCACCGCATCGCCATAAGGAGGGAAAAACAAAACTTCCCATTTCACTAAGATCAAATATAAGAAAAGGACCGCGCCAAAAACGAAGGGTTTTGCATTTTTAAAAAATTTTAAAACAACCGCGGTCAAGAGCAGCCCGGAGATCAGCTGGGCGGACGGAGCGAAAAATATTTCTTCCGTCTGTCCCAGATAATAATCAAAACTTTTGTCTTTGGCAGAACCGCTCAGGGCATTCAAGAGTGCCAGCCGCCCTTGAGAAAACCAGGATTCGACCAGGACTGGCTGATAATATTCCAGAAAGAAATACAGCACGGCCAGCACACCGCCGATGCTCCAAAACAATATATCGCTTTTTGATTTCAAGGGATTATCAGACTTAAATGACCCGGTCATTGCCGCCGTCGATGGGGATCTGCGCGCCGGTGGTCTTTGCAAAGATCGAACCGGCCATCGCACATACCAGTTGGGCGACATCGTTTGAGGTGATTTCCACTTTGAGAAGATTGCTCTTTTTATATTCATCGATCGTCATACCGTAATGCTGGGCCCGTTTTTCCAAAACTTCCGGGGTCCAAATAGCGGTATCAAAAACCTGATTGGGATGAACCACGTTGACCCGGATCCCCAGAGTGGCAAATTCCAGTGCCGCGACCCGCGCCAATTGCGTTAACCCGGCTTTGGCCACAGAATAAGCGGACACGCCGGGCCCCGGGGCCGGAACATTTTTAGAACCGACAATGATCACCGCCGGATCTATCCCGTGAGAAAGAAACGGCACGCAGTTTTTCAATAACCGCTGATGACTGGTTAAATTGACCGACAGGCTGCGCTCCCATACCTCAGGCTGCATATCCGCGATCTTTTCGCTGACGGGAAATATCCCGGCATTGCTGACGAGAATATCCAAACCGCCGAAATGACGAACGGTGCCGGCGAGACATTCTTTAACGTCTGCCTCATTCGTTAGATCACAGACCAGCCCCAGAACCGATTTCGCTTTGAATAGACCCT
>MHGP01000063.1:8008-13318 GCA_001805615.1 Omnitrophica WOR_2 bacterium RIFCSPHIGHO2_02_FULL_48_11 | reverse complement strand
TCGATAACACCCAGGATCGGGACCTCAACTTTTTCAAACATCAGGATCCCGCGGGCCACGTCCACCAAAGACAGGGTTTGCCGGGTCGTTACGATAACCGCGCCGTTCAAGCGGACCGTTTGGGTGATGGTCAATTGCACATCGCCGGTCCCCGGCGGCATATCAATAAAGAGATAGTCAAGCTCGCCCCACGCCGTCCCGTGTAAGATCTGCTGCACATAACGGGAAACGATCGGTCCGCGCATGACCGCCGGCGCGTCCCCGAGCAAAAAACCAAAGGACATGATCTTTAAATTGTTTTTTACGATCGGCAAAAATTGTTTTTTCTCGTTCACATAAACTTCAGCCTTGGATAAATTAAAAATGGTCGGAATCGAAGGCCCGTGGATGTCCACATCCACCAGCCCCACCTTAAATCCCCGCCTGGCCAATTCCTGCGCTAAGTACGCGGCCACCGTGGATTTCCCCACCCCGCCCTTGCAGGAGGAAACGGCGATGATCGAGCGCACCTGTGTCAACGTGTCGGGAACATCCTGAGCGGTCGCCGGCCGTTGAAAAGGCTGCGAGGTCATATTCACCTTGACCTCTTTGATCCCCGGGACGGCGCCGACAAATTGTTCCGCTTGCCGCTGGAATTCGGATTTGACCGGACAGGCCGGTGTCGTCAGGGCAATGTCAAAAGAGACCTTGGCCCCTTCGAGCTTCATATTCTTAATAAATCCGAGCGAGACAATATCCCGGTTAAAATCCGGGTCGATGATCTGGCTCAAGGCCTTAAGAACCACTTGTTCGTTGATCATATTAGATACTCACTTTTTGGACGGCAGCATCGCTTAAGATCCGCGCCTGAATGGAACGCAGGTTATTTTTATCTTTGACCAGCCAATATTCAACGCTGATGGGCGTCATGATGTTTTTGTGTTTAGAAAAATACTGTATCAATCCCGCGCATGTGGCAAGGATTTCTTCCGAAGGATTGTAACCTTTTAAAACGAGCGTCGGGCCGATCTTATCCGGGATCTCCATGATGTGATCATCGGGATGCGCGTAACTTTTTAAGGCACTGTTTTCTTCCGCATCGCGGCCCAGGGTCACTTTAAAATTTTCATCGATGCGAAAATGTCTTCCCCACTTTAACGCCACGGTTTCGCGAAAATTGCGGTAGCCGTGTTTCAATGTATCCTTCATCCGCCGGGCAAAATTTTTATCGGTCAGCAGGCATCCGCCGGCCGGATTCGGATAATCATGAATTTCAAACGATTCCGCAAGCTTAATCTGTTCTTGGCGGGAACGTCCGGAAATATTCAAAAGTTTATCCCGGTCGATCAACCCTTGCTGTTCCGGGATCGTCGGATCCAAAAGCTGCGCGCACAACGGCCGCACCAGGCGCCCTTGCAACCCGCTTCCCTCTTCGACCCATCTCAGGCTGTGGCGCATCTGGGACATTTGCCTTTGCCCCAAAACTTCTCCGGTAAAAACAAAATCCGCGCCCAGGGATTCCATATATTGCGCGGCCCGGGAAAACATATGGATCCGGCAATCCACGCAAGGATTCAGCGCCGAGCCATAACCGTGTTTGGGTTTTTCAACGATCTTTAAATAGCGTTCATCAAGCTGCAGGACAACGAGCGGGATCCCTAAAGTATCGGCCGCTGTTTGGGCTTTCCCTTTGTCACAGCAGCCCCAGGGCATGGCAAAATAAACACCATGGACCTCAACGCCGAGATCTCGGATGATCCGCGTGGCCACCGTGCTGTCGAGCCCACCGGAAATCAATCCGACGGCCTTGACCTGTCGTTTGGAAAAAACATTTTGTGAATTCAATTGGATCATATTTTTGCCTCAAATAGCGTATCAATGATATATGATTTTGCCGCATAATTCAACTGGAAAGAAACGAAAGCCGCTAAATATGATTTGCATTTACCCTCGAATTTGTGTTACTATTAATCCCTATAAATTTCGTTTAACCCCGTATTTTCAAAAACTTATGGCAAAAAAACCTGCAAAATCTGAAGCGGCAACCCCTTCTCCCGCCAAGAAACCGATGACAGGCGCGGAGGCTTTGATCCGCTGCCTGGAAAACTTTGGCGTGGAATATATTTGGGGACTTTCCGGCGGCGCCGCCATTCCTATTTTTGACGCCCTCGTGGGCTCAAAGATCAAATTGATTTTGGTGCGCCACGAACAAGGCGCGACCCACATGGCTGACGGCTATGCCCGGGTCACCGGAAAACCGGGGGTGGTTTTGGTCACCAGCGGCCCAGGGGCCACCAATACCGTCACCGGGATCATGACCGCGCACATGGATTCGGTGCCGATGATCGTTTTAACCGGACAGACCATCAGCCCGATGCTCGGCAAAGACGCTTTTCAGGAATCGGACATTTTCGGCGTGACCATGCCGGTGGTCAAACACAGCTATCTCGTGAAAGTCACCAATGATATCCCGCGGGTCATCAAAGAAGCCTTCCATATTTCGAATACCGGCCGGCCGGGACCGGTTTTGATCGATCTGCCTAAAGACATAACTGCCGCGCCCTTTACCGGGACAACGCTTGATCCGGACATGGATCTCCCCGGCTATAAACTTCCGGCCAAACCCAAGAAGTCCGACATTTTGAAAATGGCAAAATTGTTTCAGGGTTCGAAACGGCCGCTTTTATTGGTGGGGCATGGTGCGGTGATCGCGCGGGCCGGCGAAGCTATAAAAAAACTTGCCTACAAATTGCAATCTCCGGTCACCAATACGCTTTTAGGTAAAGGGGAATTCCCGGAAACCGATCCGCTCTCGTTGGGTATGCTCGGGATGCACGGAACCGCTTATGCCAATTTAGCCCTCACCCGCTGTGATCTCATCATGTCCATCGGTTCGCGTTGGGATGACCGTATCAACGGCAATCCGGCAAAATTTTGTCTCGGTGCTAAAAAATTGCACATCGATGTGGATCCGGCGGAGATCGGCAAGATTCTTATCCCCGATGCTTATTGCATCGGCGATGCCAGAGAAATTGTCGAAGAATTGGTGAAATATGTCGAGCCCTTGGACACCAAGGACTGGCTTGCAGAACTCAATGGTTACAAAAAACAGTACCCGCTGAAATTTAAAAAAGATAAAGGCGTGACCGCGCAATACGTCTTGCATGAATTGCAAAATGTCACCCAAGGCAAGGCGATCATTGCCACCGACGTGGGCCAGCATCAGATGTGGTCGGCCCAATTCAATTTAGCCCTCAAGGGCAACAAATGGCTCTCTTCCGGAGGTGCGGGGACGATGGGCTATGGATTTCCGGCCGCGGTCGGCGCGCAATTCGGCTGTCCCAATGACCTGGTCGTGGCGGTTGTGGGTGACGGCGGATTTCAAATGACCTTATACGAATTGGCAACGGTGTTTATCCATAAATTGCCGGTGAAGGTTTTGATCATCGATAATAAATATTTAGGCATGGTGCGCCAGTGGCAGGAATTATTTTTTGATAATCGTTTATCGGGCGTGGATCTGGAAGGCAACCCGGATTTTGTGAAGCTGGCCGAGGCCTATCATATCAAAGGCGTGCATATCGATAAAGTGGAGCATGTGCGGGAACGGCTGGAAGAAGCCATCAACTTCGCCGGCCCGGTCGTGATCTGGGCAGAGGTCATTAAAGAGGACAATGTGTTCCCGATGATCCCGGCCGGAAAATCCGCTTACGAAATGATCATCGAACCGCCGAACCGCGATCAAAAATTAGAAAAACCAACCGGCAGCACTTAAGGTTTAAAATGACAAGCGAAAATACACAACAACGCAAGGATATGCATACGATCAGTTTCCTCGTGGCCAATAAACCCGGGGTCTTGGTGCGGGTTGCCCAGGTTTTTGCCCGTCGGGGTTACAATATCGACGCGCTGGTTGTTTCTGCTTCCTTTGATCCGCAGTATTCGCGCATGACCATTACCGCGACCGGGAATCCGGTGACCTTAGAGCAGATCATCAAACAGAGCGCCAAGCTCATTGATGTCCTGCATGTGATCGAACACACCGGCATCGATGCAGTGCACCGCGATTATGCTCTGATGAAAGTGAAAACAACGCCTGCCACCAAATCCACTATTTTGAAACTCTGCAAAAAATTTCACACGCATATTGTCGATACATCCGACAATGTCCTCATCATCAGCCAAGGCGGGATAACGGAAGAATTGGATCGCTTCGAGGCGCTTATGAAGAAATACGGCATCCTGGAAATGATCCGTTCCGGCAAACTCGTTATGGCTAAGGGTAAGAAAATAACGTAAAGCTATCAGTTATCAGCGTTCAGCCATCAGTTAAAAGCTTTGACTGAAAGCTGAGAGCTGATGCCTGAAAGTTTTTTATTTTTTATCACCGAGACTGCAGGGCAGGATCTTGGGGAGTTCTTTGGGGGGGAGAATGACCAGGGCGACTTCTGTTCCCTGTTCCGTGGCATCAACTGAGGTGATAAGACAACGCGATTGATCAATTTCCGCGTGGTCAATCCCTAAATACTGCACGATGGTCGAGCGCAGCGCATCCCATTCCAAATACGTTACAAATTTTTGTTCTTCATCAGCCAGCTTTAAATCCACCACAATCTGCGTGTAGGGGATCTTTAATATCTCTTCGAGGGATTTGCCTTTGCAATACTTTGAATAACCGCTCTGAGCCGTGATCTCGCGCCCGCAGGTGATCTTGGCGAAATCGAACGACACGAACCGCTCTTCGCTGTCTAATTTTAACGCAATACTGGATGAACTGTCGGAACAAGGCATAGGACCTAGTATACCGGGATGCATCAATTTGGCAAGAAATGATTCAAAATGAAATGAAAGAGGGCTCTTTTAGAGCCCTCTTATTGTAATACCGAATCGCTATGGTAATCCCACGGTCGCTTACGCTCCCTGGGATGAATTCGCCAGACAACTTACGTTCACGTGCTTTGCATGCTCCAAGTTGTGGGCTCTTTCACCACTCCAGCGCGCCGCCGGTTTGATATTCGGTCACGCGGGTTTCAAAAAAATTCTTTTCTTTCTTCAGGTCGACGACTTCACTCATCCAGGGGAATGGGTTTTCGCTGTCAAACTGTTTGTTCAAATGCAGCCGCTCCAGACGACGGTCGGCCAGGTATTGAATATACTGCTGAATAAGCGCGGTGTTTAAACCCAGGATCCCGTTGGGCAAACACTCCTCGGCATATCTTGTTTCTAAGACAACAGCCCCTAGGATATAGTCCCGAATTTCCTTTTGAAATTCCGTTGTCCATATCTCAGGATTTTCTTCCTTGATGGCATTGATCAGCTCAATCCCAAAGT
>MHGP01000063.1:3968-7999 GCA_001805615.1 Omnitrophica WOR_2 bacterium RIFCSPHIGHO2_02_FULL_48_11 | reverse complement strand
GGTTTTGAGGCTCTTGGGATCCATTTCCGACACGCTTTGGGTGCAGCTCATGGCGTGATTATCTTTGTCATAAATTGCTTCCACTTCGCGGTACATGTTAAACATTTCGCCTTCGTCCAGCGAAAGCGATTGAACAATATATTGAAAGGCATGGACATGGATCGCTTCTTCAAATGCCTGGCGCAACAGGTATTGGCGGCATTCCGGGTTATCGACGCAACGGTATACGGCTAATACTAAGTTATTTCCGACCAACGTTTCGGCAGTGGCAAAAAATCCCAGAACGCGTCTCACCACATGCCGTTCAGCATCGGTGAACTTGTTGGGATCTTTCCATTGTTCGATATCGCGCTGCATCGAAACCTCTGTCGGCATCCAATGATTCGCGCAGCCATCGAGATAAAAATTCCACGCCCATTTGTATTTGATCGGCACGAGCTGGTTGCAGTCAACCGCACGGTCATTGTTTAAAATTCTTTTGTTGGCCGCGGTCACGCGTTCCTTGGACATATGAAAACAAGAATCGGACATTAAAAAACCTCCCAATTTATTGACATGCTTCACAATCTTCTTTCGGCTCGGCACTCAATTGCGGGGCACTTGTTGTCGCGGGGGCCTCCGACGTCTCGACCGCCGCTGGGGCTTCCTCAACCACATGCCCTTTGTCATCCCGGTCGCGTCGACCGACGATATTCCCGACATATTTTTCTTTGGTGATGTCCAAAGTACTTTTTTCAATGCGGGTAGCGCCCATCGAGCGCAGATAATAGGTCGTCTTTAAACCTTTTTCCCAGCCGAACATATACATATTGCTGACCTTCTGCCCGCTGGGTTTGGCCTGATAGAGATTGAGCGATTGCCCCATGTCGATCCATTTTTGGCGGCGGCTGGCGGCTTCGATGATCCATTCGTAATCGATCTCAAAGGCCGTGGCATATTTACGCTTAACATCTTCGGGAATACGTTCTATTTCCTGAACACTCCCGTCGAAATATTTCAGGTCATCGATCATTTCGCGGTCCCAAAGCCCGAGCTTTTTAAGGTCCGCGACGAGAAATTCGTTGACCACGGTAAATTCTCCGGAAAGATTGCTCTTGACGAAAATATTCTTATAGATCGGTTCAATGGACGCGGTAACGCCGATGATATTGGCGATCGTAGCCGTCGGGGCGATGGCCATCACTAAACTGTTACGCACGCCATTTTTCTTTAATTCTTCGCGGACCGGGGACCAGTCCATGCGGGCGGACCGATCAACACTTAAGTATCCTCCCCGCTCTTTTTCTAAAATATCCAGGGTGTCAATGGGCAACAGGCCGCGGTCCCATTTGGATCCTTTATAACTCGCATAAGCTCCCCGTTCTTTGGCTAATTCAATTGAGGCCAAGATGGCATAGTAGGAAATCGCCTCCATGCTTGCATCGGAAAATTCCACCGCCTCCTGCGCGGCATAACTGATATTTTGAATAAATAATGCGTCGTGAAATCCCATCAACCCTAACCCGATCGGACGATGGCGCTGGTTGGCAAGTTTGGCCTCAGCGGTTGGATAATAATTGATATCGATCACATTGTCCAACATCCGCACCGCCGTGCGCACGGTCTCGCGCAATTTGCTGTGATTGATCCCATCCGGCGTGACATGCGCGGCTAAGTTTATGGAACCGAGATTGCAGACAGCGGTCTCTTCTTTTGAGGTATTCAGGAGGATCTCCGTGCACAAATTAGAACTGTGCACGACACCGACATGGTCCTGCGGAGAACGGATATTGGAAGGGTCTTTCCAGGTGATCCAAGGATGGCCGGTCTCAAAAAGCATATTGAGCATCTTCCGCCATAATTGCACGGCCGGGATAGTTTTAAATTGTTTGACCTTCCCTTCCTTGGCCAGACGTTCGTATTCTTCGTAACGCTTTTCAAAGGCTTGACCGTACAGGTGATGCAGATCCCTCGTTTCTTGGGGAGTGAAAAGCGTCCAATCCTGATTATGCTTGACCCGTTTCATAAAAAGATCCGGGATCCAGTTGGCCGTATGCATATCATGCGTCCGGCGGCGGTCATCACCGGTATTTTTGCGTAATTCTAGAAATTCTTCGATATCCAAATGCCAAGTTTCCAAATAGGCGCACATGGCTCCCTGCCGTTTGCCGCCTTGATTCACCGCGACTGCCGTGTCGTTGGCCACTTTTAAGAACGGCACAACGCCTTGACTGCGGCCATTGGTCCCCTTGATACGCGCTCCCATGGCCCGGATATTGGTCCAATCATTCCCCAGCCCGCCGCTCCATTTGGAAAGCATCGCGTCATCTTGGATACATTTAAAAATGTGATGCAGATCGTCTTCGACCGTTGTCAAAAAACATGAAGATAACTGCGAGTGCAGCGTTCCGGAATTAAACAGCGTCGGCGTCGAAGAGGTAAAACGGAAGGTCGATAAAACATTGTAAAATTCGATAGCGCGTTCATTCTTCTGAGCGCCTTCACTTTTCGCCAGCCCCATAGCCACCCGCATCCAAAAAATTTGCGGAAGCTCCAAGCGCCGGTCATCCCAATGGATAAAATACCGGTCATACAGCGTTTGCAGCCCCATATAACGGAATAAAAAATCCCGCCGGGCGTCCAGGGCATGGCCTAAACGTTTCAAATCAAACTGCAAAAGATCCGGATTCAATAATTCGTACGCGATGGCTTTTTTAATAAAAGCTTCAAAACAAATGGAATACTCCGCTTTCATTCCTTCAAAGCTGATGTCGTGTCCCATCGCTTCCTGGTATTCTCTCAAAAGCAATAACCGCGCCGCCACAAAGGCATAATCAGGCTCCACTTCCAAAAAAGATTTCGCTGCCATGATATTGGAAAGGAACATCTGATCTTCGCTCATGCCGTCGCAATAATTTTTAAAAGATTCATTAAGGATTTTATTGGCGGAGACGTTGGGTAGGCCTTGGCAGCAAGTTTCGATTTTAAATCGCAAGGCTTCGCTATCGAGCAGTTTTTCTTCACCGGAAGGCATGATAACTTTAAAATTCTTCACCATTCCCCAATCCACCGAGGCGTCATCCTTTTTCGCTTCCAACTGGCGGGTCTTGGTACGCTGCTCACGGTACAAAATGTATTTCTTGGCGATCTCGTGATGACTTTCTTTCATGAGCGCCTTTTCCACCAGGTCCTGAATTTCTTCGATATGGATCGCCTTGCCGTCCGGCCAGAGTGTTTGAATCTCTGCCACGATGAGGTTGGTCAGATGCTTGGCGCGTTCCAAAATAATGTTGAAATCTTCCGCACTGTGCGCGTAGAAAGCCTTGGCGATCGCCGTTGAAATTTTTTCCGGTTTAAAGGAAACGACCCGGCCATCCCGCTTGATGATCGAGTATAAATCAAGCACGGCGCGGCGGGCCGCATGCTGTTTGCGATAGCTGGCATAGCGTTCGGCCACGTCCTTGTAGGTGTTTTCATAAAGCTGGCGGATCACTTCGTCTTGGATTTCTTCAACGGTGAGGAACTCTTTGTTGCGGCTGCGTTCGCTAAGGACAAAGAGGACACAATTCGTGGCCTTGTCCACATCATGCTGCAGGGCTTCCGGCAAATCCGTCTCTTTAGGAAGATTGGATTGCTCTTTGAAAGCATTGGCAATGGCATTTTTGATGCGCAGCGCATTGAACGCCACAATTTGTCCATTCCGTTTTTGAACCTTGATGTTGATTTCAGAGAATGTCTCGTTGGACATAAATGCCTTCCTCCCGTTAAACTTGGATTTGAAAATTTGGTAAAAATATTGTTAAATTTTTATGAGTGACTGGACTGAAATTATGCGGATGATGCTTCAACATTTTCGGCTTTTTGCGGGTATTTTAGCGAACTTTTGAAGGGCTCGCTAGATACAACATATTGATAGAATTAAATTTACTAACACTACATATCGTATATATAAACACAAAAACTGTCAAGCGGAAATTTTGGTCCACGACGAGAAAATTTTTATTTTTATGATTATTGGGCGCCCGAATACCGCTTGGCCACCGCATTCCAAT
>MHGP01000063.1:0-3893 GCA_001805615.1 Omnitrophica WOR_2 bacterium RIFCSPHIGHO2_02_FULL_48_11 | reverse complement strand
CGCTGGCGCATAACCAAGCCCAGCCACTTCCGAAACGGGTGGTTGCGGCAGCAGCAAATTTTTCTTTGAACGCATCAAAACTGCCGAATTCTTTATTGATGGCCGCGGCCAAATCTCCGCCCGGTTGACCGCCCCCTTTGGGGCTCAAGATCGTCCAGAAAAGTGAATGGTTGTAGTGCCCTCCGCCGTTGTTGCGGACCGCCCCGCGGATATTTTCCGGGATCGCGGAAATCTTCGAAATAAGCTGTTCGATGGATTTACCAGCAAGATCTTTTTGCCCTTCCAAGGCTTTATTGAGATTGGTCACATAGGCGTTGTGATGTTTGCCGTGATGGATCTCCATAGTTTTAGCATCGATATGCGGTTCGAGAGCATCCAACGCATAAGGTAAAGCAGGTAACGAATGAGTGACATTGACGGTGGATTGAGTCATAACGCCTCCTAAAAAATACGTTTAGTTGATTTTTTTAACCGCTTCTAAAACAGAATTGTAATCGGGTTCGGTGGTGATTTCCGGAACGATCTGTTTATACTGGATCGTTCCCTTTTTATCGGTGATAAAGATCGCCCGGGTCAAAAGGCGCAGGCCTTTGATCAAGACGCCGTAGGCCTCGCCGAATTGCGCATAGCGATAATCAGAAAGCATGGTGATTTTATCCGTGGCTGTAGCACCGCACCAGCGTTTTTGGGCAAAGGGCAAATCCATACTTATGGTCAAAATGGAAACATCGCTGCCTAATTTTGCCGCCTCTTTATTGAAACGTTTTGTTTGCAAGTCACAAATGCCCGTATCGAGCGAAGGCACGACGGAGATGATGCATTTTTTTCCTTTATACGAGGAGAGCTTGACTTCCGACAGGTCACCTGTGACCAGCGTGCAGTCCGGCGCGACTTGTCCCACTTTGATTTCTTTCCCCAGAAGAGTGACGGGGTTTCCCTTCATAGTAACGGCTGTTGCGACTTCGGGCATTGCAAACTCCTTTCGAAAATTTTATTTATTCTAAAATATTTTTATAAACAAGTCCGGCCAAAACGCCGCCCCAAATCGGTCCGACCCAATAAAGCCACATATTTTCGAGGCCTCCGCCTAAAAGCGCCGGGCCCAGATGACGCGCCGGGTTCATTGCTGCTCCGCTGATCGGCCCACCCATCATGATATCCAAGGCAATCGTAAGACCGATAAATAACCCGCCGACCTTGGGAGCCCGCCGGTCCACGGCTGTTCCATACACAACAAAAACCAGGAAAAACGTCAAAATAATCTCGGTCAGCAATCCCATCGTCGGTGAGATACCGGCGCCCAAGGCAGGCGTGCCCATTCCCACTACGGCCAGCGTATAGACCGGGACACATTGCTTAATGGCAAATGCCGCCACAATAGCACCTAAACATTGGGCAATGACATACCCAATGGCGTTAGTCGTATCAATTTTACGTGCTGCCAGCAAACCCAAAGTCACCGCGGGATTCAAGTGTCCCCCGCTGACCGCCGCTGTTGCGCTGATCATGACCGCGATCGCCAACCCGTGCGCCAAAGCGATCCCGGTCAATCCGAGCTTTCCGCCGCTCATTTGATCCGCGGCGATCGCTCCCACCCCAATAAAAATAAGAGTAAATGTGCCGATGAATTCCGCCAAAAGTGCTCTTTGGTTCATCTTTTCTCCTTTGTTATTGGGGATTTTTTAAAAAATAAATAACGTGTTATTATCTTACAGAGTTTGCTTTAATTGTCAATAAAAGAAATTGCCTGAATAGAATATTTGGTATTATTTTTTCTTCGTCGGCCGGACATGCTATAATGAAGACCAAATTAATCCTTCGAAGGAGAAAAAATGTTTATTTATAAAACAAAAATTAAGCTTCACGAAACCGATGCCGCCGGGCTGCTCTTCTTCAGCAACCAATTTAAGATTGTTCATGATGCGTACGAAACACTGCTTAAAAAAATCGGTTTCGGCTTTGCCAAACTTATCCGGCAGAAAAGTTATTTCCTGCCCATTGTCCATGCCGAAGCGGATTACAAAGCGCCGTTATTTGTCGATGAAGAAATCACCGTGCAAGTCACCATCGAAAGCGTCGGCATCACGTCTTTTATCTTTGCCTACCAAATTTTCAACGAAAAAAAGAAGCTCGTGGGCACCGCCCGCACGGTCCATGTCACCATGGACAAAAAAACGCAGAAAAAGGTCCCCCTCCCTAAAGATATGCGCGCCGCCATCACAAAACTCCAAAAGTAATCACTCGATGCTCTGCAATTTCCGCGGATCATCGATCATTTGCTGCAAGGATCGGCGATTAGCTTTCAAACCTTGAGCCGCTCCTTGCTGCGGCCAATGATAAAAGACACTCGGAATTTTAAAACGCGGCAGCTGCCTGGAAAGCAATGTTTTAAATTGATCAGCGGGAATTTTTTCTTGCGGCGCGACTTTAATAAACGCGACCGGCCGCTTGCCGAATTCCCTATCCTCTTTTGCCACCACGATCGCCTGCTCAACACCGGCGATGGCATTCAAATGTTTCTCGATCTCTTCCGGCTGAATATTTTCCCCTCCGGAAATAAACATATTGTCGTTTCTGCCTAAAATCTTGAGCCTCCCTTGCCGCGTCATTTCCCCGCGATCCCCCGTCGGGAACCATCCACCGGCCAGAAGCGGTAAAACTGTTTTAGGGTTTTTTACATAACCTTTGAATAAAGTTTTCCCCTTCACCAGAATTTCTCCATTAAGGGCAATTCTCACTTTGCGGTATTTAAGAACTTTCGCGGAATTCAAACCCTTCTTGAACCGTTCCGGCGGGGTTGACGTGGCCACCTGCGAAGTCATTTCCGTAAGGCCATAGGTGAGATACACTGGCCATTTTCGCTGCGTTGCCCTTTGAATAAAACTTTGCGGGATGGGGCCACCACCCAGAAGGATCGCCTTGACTGTTCTCATAAATTTTTTATTTTTACTTTTCAAGAGTCGGCCTAATTGCGTCACTACCAGCGAAAGATGCGTCACCCGATAATGCCGGATAGCAGCGGCGAAATTTTTAGAATCCGCGGGAATAACAACCGTTCCTCCGGCTAATAAACAACGAAAAAGAATGCCTAAGCCGCCCACATGATAGAGCGGCAGCGAAAGCAGCCAACGGTCGCCAGGGGCAACCCGGATATTTTCGTTGGAACCCAGGGCGCTATAATAATGGTTCGCGAAAGTATGAACCGCGGCCTTGGGCGTGTCGCTGCTTCCTGAAGTAAACATTATCGTCGTGGAATGGTTCAGGGGAATGTCGGTTTCTTCAACTAACGGAAGTTTATTATTCGTAACTACGGCAAAATTTTTAAAAGATCGAATAATAAACTGACACTTGAGCGTTTTTAACTGACCGCGCGCTATTGGGAGCGGCGCTGACTTTCCTTGATTTTTAGAGGTAGCCAGCACTGCCCCATCTTTTTCTTGACCATCTCGTTGGCCTTCCTCGCTCCCTTTGTCAGATAAAGGCAGTGCAGTCCCATCTACCTCTTGCTTTGTGGAAAGATGGGGCGGCAAACGAGTGCTTAAAAGACACGTCGTTGCCTTCATCCGCCACAAAGCGATCAACACAATGCAATATTCAATACAATTGGGGCTTTGGATGGCCACCCGGGTGCCGGAGGTAATTCCCATTTTTTTAAGCTTCTGGACCGCGGCGTTCACTGATTGTTCAAATTGGGTATACGTTACGGTTCTTTGGCCAGAGATAAGCGCCGGATGATGGGGAAATTTACGGGCGGTTTGCGATAAAAGGCATTTCATAAAAGCGATCAGGACACTGCTTGCAGAACGTTTGTGTTCAATTGAGACCGGGAAACAACGGATTTTTCCAAAAGAATATTCCCTTTTTCCATGGGTATTTTATTTCTGAGAACATCG
>MHGP01000062.1:24025-30336 GCA_001805615.1 Omnitrophica WOR_2 bacterium RIFCSPHIGHO2_02_FULL_48_11 | reverse complement strand
GGCCATTGAGTTAACGGAAGGACAAGCTTTTCCAATTGATTTGTATCCGCGGCGCTATGTTCCAGAACTACAAAGAAAATATGAAGCGACGGTGGTTTATTCAGAAGAGAGAATGCCCTCGAGATCGAACGGCGTTGGAAAAATATTTGGTTTGGCAGGGATTAATTTAAATCTCTCCGGGGCTGATCATAATACTACGGCCGTTTTATTTTTGTTCTTTTCTATTCTCGTTATTTATTTCCTCATTCCATTCTTTGGAAAGATATTTTTGGTCCATGCTAAAGGGGTAACCCAAGTGCCGCCGGAAGCGGACGGCGGTTATACGGTGGATCTGCAAACGAAAGCAAAATTCTATTACGGGGCCGATGCGGTTAAATTTTTAGACGGTAAAAGTCATTTCGAGTATGAAACAGAGATCATCTTGCCGTCAGCCGCGGCTTTGCAGGTCAGGGTGGGCGATGAAGACAAGGAAGCGGAGATCTCGGAAACAGGGGCTTTATTTATTAAACCGGATACAAAAGCCTTGGTGCAGGTTACGCGAGGTGATGTTCTGGTTGTCACAACGCAGCACGCGCCGGATTGGTATCAACGTTTTGATCCTTGTGGACAGAATTCTTCTGGTGTTCTTTGGCAAAAGCAGGGAGTAACCGCCTATCTGCAGAAATTAAAAAAGAATTTCTGGAAGCAAGACGAAGGATCGGAATGGATTTTGGATTCTATTGATAAAGATGTCCCTGTTGTCGGCGTTTCACGCGTTGCCTGGGAGGAAGCGGGACGTTTTCCATTTAGAGCGATCCGGCCGCAAGAGCGTTTTCATCATCATCCTATCCGTGAGGGGAATAAAAAATTAGTGGAAGTCTATATTGTTGTCCGGGGCAAATTGGCCATATCTCGCCAGAAAGCAGACGGTTTAGCATTGCTGACATTAAATCCCGGCGAGATGGCGGTGATTGAACCGGAAGCCGCGCATGAAATCTTGGCCATCGAAGGGGAGTATGAGCATCTCGTCGCGCAGGTCCCCAGCACGTTCCAATATGGATTATGGTTTAAACAGGATGTGCCCATCGCCGATGAAGAACAGCGTATTCAACTCACCGACCAAGCTTTGGAATCCTTAAAAGAGAATTCAACCCCTCTCCCAGGTGAAAGCGGTAGAGATCGCTTGAGCGGTCTCGCCGCCTTCCCTATATATACAGCCGCGGGACAGGAGGGCGGATTTGATTTCTTCGACTGGTGGCCGGGGATCCTGATTCTTATCCTCTTTGGTTATCTTTGGCTGCTTCGCAAAAGTATTCAACTTGAAAAGCTGTCATTTACGGCCGGCCGAACGATATTCCGCATCATACAATTGGCCGTCGCGTTGACATTGTCTTTTTGGCTTACCTATTTAATCAGAGATTGGACTCAATGGTATTTTTCGATCTATGAATGGGAAGAGCAGTTGGTCAACGCCTTACCCAACCTGACCCTTCCGCTGTGTTTTACCGCCTTAGTGTCCATGTTATTGTGGTTGATGGATGAATTCCCCTCGCCTCGGATGGCGGCCTTGATGGGTTTTGCCATGGGCGCGGGGTTTAAGATGGTGTCTGTCTATGTTCCATTTTTCAAAACGGAAAATAAATTCAATTGGTTTGACATGGCGGCTTATGCGGTGGGGGCGGTCTTTGTTTATTTTTATTTTGCCATAGCGAATTGGGCTAAGGAAAAAATTTCTTATGTTCCCATCAAATATTTTGATCTTGAAGCGCTGGAAGAACCGGATCCGGTGAAAAGAGAGGCGAGAAGAAGATTTATAGCGGCTGTAGAAGCCGAGCGGGGCGTTGGGGCGCGGGCAAGGGCTGCGGTGAATATGGGAGAACTATTAGTATTGGAAGAATCCCTAAGGCTCTCGGCAGGACCTGACACCTGGCGCGAGTGCCCTAACTGCGTTCTTAAATTGTTGCCGGAAGATTTAGCGAGAAAGCTTTACGAACATATTTATGACCAACCGGTGCGCAATGTCAAGAGGATCGATGGACATCCGTATTTTCTGGTGCTCGCTGTCATTGAATTTCTCCAAAAGAAAGCGCCGGAATGGCTGGAAAAAATTTATGTGGTCCCCGATGGCAGAGTGGTTCGACAGGCTCACCATCCCGAGCGAAGTCGAGGGAGCAACTATCACGCGACGCTGGATCCGACGGATAAAGACGGAAATAAAAATGTCTTGCTGCGCAACGCATTCCTCAACGCCTGGGTGGGGGCGGCAAGAAAAGAAGAAAGTAAAATTCAAAAGATTTTAGAAAATCCTGGAATTCTTCTTGAGCAGACGCAGTTAGCGACGGAAGATAATTTTAAAATTGTATTAAGGACGGCCTTAAAGGAACCAAAATCCGTGTATATTCACGGTGAAGGTGAACGATTTTATGATGACGGAGCATCTATTGCAAGTGAGGCAATACCTTATTTCCTTCAGGCAACGCCTGCTTTAGCCACAGGGAGAAGATTTAAAGCTGCCTTAGAGAAATTAAATGATTACAAGGCGCTTGTTCTTGTCCCGGCGTTGAGAGTCATCTCGGCCTTTATTCAGGCCAATTCTATTTTAGCGACAGAAGAGGGTTTAAAAGCTGTTTTAGAAAAAATAGAAACAGTATGGAGGGGGCTTGGAAGGAGTCGAGAGGACAACGAAAGACAGATAAAAATAATTGAGCGGGTGCAGGAAACGGTGCAAAAATTTCTCCGCGCAAATAAGAATGCGTTTACGGAAGAGAACCTTGCAATAGCTTTAAAGATAACCGGAGAGGAAACACGCGAATATAGAGAAAAAGTCCTTTCCTATTTTGTTCAAGCAAACAAAGACGCATTCACCGAAGAAAATCTTAAAGCAGCCATTGAGGCAAAGAATAAAGATGCGATGCCGTATTTTGTTCAAGCCAAGAAAGCAGCATTTACGGAGAGCGCTCTCGGGAGTGTCCTAAACCTTTTAAAAGATAGGTATGCCGATCTTCACGGACACGTAAGTTTTTCTTTAGAAGCTGTGCCCAGTTTTGTGGAAGCTAACAAAGAGGCATTTACTAAAGATAATCTCGATGTCCTTAAAAAATTATTTGAGCATGAGGATGAAAGAGTTCACAATGCTGTAATAAAAATTATACCTTTATTTTTACAAGGGAATCCTTCATTAGCAACGGCAAATAATCTTAAATTTTTATTAGGAAAATTAGAGAAAAACGGACAAAAGATTGTCGAAGTAATAGTGCCGGCATTCCTTCAGACTGATAAGAAAGCATTCACTAAGAAAAATTTAGAATATATTATGGGTGTTGCTCAAGAGGAAGAAACGCATGAGAGATCTTCTGCCTTAAAGACAATTCCATATTTTCTGCAAGCGAATCCCGAATTTGCCTCGGAAGATAACTTTCAGATCGTAATAGGGATGCTGGATACTTTTGATCATGATATCCCGGGAAAGGTCATTCGGCTCATTTCTTCATTTATAAAAGTTAATAAGATATTGGCAACTGAAGAAAGTCTAAGAGCGGTGATAGACAAAATGGATGTATGGGATATAGAAAGAAGTTATGGAGATAAAGATACTTTAGAGTCTGCACAAGACGTGATGTCCGATTTTGTGGAGGCCAATGGCCGGGCATTTACAGAAAACAATCTTAAGCTGGTGATAGATTTGCTCGGAAAAGATGAGGAATATAAACGCAAAGCCGCTCTGAATGTCTTTGGGCATTTTGTCACGGCTAACAAAAGATCATTTACCGAGGCTAATTTGAAAAGTGTGCTGGAAAAAATAAAGTCTAAGGGAATCGGAAATTATGACGACTCCAGAGACGCTTTATCCGCCATTGATTTCTTCATTCAAGCGAACCCCGAAGCTTTCACAGCAAATAATCTTAAAATATTGATCGAAGTTTTAAAAGACGATCAATTTGTCGGTGAATATGTGCAACAAGCGATGACTAATTTTCTGGAAGTCAATAAGAATGCCTTTACGGCGGATAATTTTAAAGTTGTCCTTGAAATGATAAAAAGCGGAGAGGAAAGAATTCAAATAGGCGCCTTAATGATGATTCCGCTATTTTTAAAGGCAAATGCCGACTTGGCAACAGCCAGAAATTTGAAAACAGTTTTGGGTATCTTAAAGGAAGCGGAAGTCGCAGTAGAAGTTGTACCCGCTTTTCTTGAGGCCGATAAAGGAGCATTTACAAAAGGTAACTTTAAATTTATTTTGGAAATGACCCAAGAAGAACCTGAACCCAACAAGCGATACGCGGGGGGTTATAGTTACGCTTTTATGAGAGCTTTCGATGTTATTCCTTATTTTCTACAGGCCAACTCAGCTTTTGCAACTGAGGCAAATTTTAAGATTTTTATTGATATGCTTGATGGTTACGATGATGGGTGTATTCTGAGCGCCCTAAAATTGGTTTCGCCTTTTATTAAAGCCAATCATAAGTTAGCCACAGGAAGAACTCTTAAAGCTGTAATTGAGAAATTAGGCGCTCATTTAACCAGAAGGCAAAATTTTCCTGGAGAAATTGAGTGGACAGCAATGAAAACTTTAGAGACGGCACAGGAAGCGATCTCTGTTTTTGCAGAGGTTAATAAGGAGGCATTCACCGAAGAGAATCTAAAATTGGTATTAGTATTATTAAGCAAAGAAGAGCTCCATCAACAAGGCGCGTTAAAGGCGTTGCCATTTTTTGTCAAAAGCAATAAGACGGCATTTACGAAAGCCAATTTAGAAATTATTTTTGAGATATTGAAAAAGAAATATGGTGATACACACACAAAGACGTCCGCGCTTAAAGCACTCACATTTTTCTTAGAAGCTGATCCGTCATCGGCCAATGAGGATAATTTTAAATTTGTTTTAACCTTAAGGTATGATTTTCCCGTGACAGTTCTGGAAATTTTACCTTTTTTTCTAAAAGCGAACCCAAATCTTGCTACTCAAGGCAATCTGCAGATAGTTGTAGGTATGGATTCTTCTCAACATGTTCGAATCTATGCCTTAGAAGCTATTCCTGCTTTCTTTAAAGCAAACGCAGCATTAACCTTGGATCCGAATTTTAAAAATATTCTTATAAAAACTATTCTAGAAATATGGATGAGCAGTGAAGTTCAGCCTAGAAAAGAAACCATGGAAGCGATCTTATTCTTCTCACAGAGGTACCATGAAATTAAACCAATTGAAGAGCTTTTAAGATTATTAGAGGAAGAAATTAGCCTTTATCCACCGGATCATCAGCGGAAAATAAGAGAACAATTTATAACAAGTTTAAATAAATACATGAGGATACATTTTAAGGAACCGCAAAGTGTATTGGAAGAATCGGGGAAAATTTTACCATTTTTTAAAGTCGTACACGATAACTTGCCTTTGGTGTTAAATGCCTTCGTTAGTTTAAATAAATCTGCCGGAGAATTCGAAGAACTCAGACGCATTTTACCTTTTAACAATCCTTTAACGAGAATCATAAGAATGCTGGGAGAGGATGAAGACGTCGTTGGTGGTCATAAAACGGTTGTGGCAGCGATAATTCGTTCAGGCCATTTTAATAAATTTCTAGAGATTGTTATCGATATTGCCAAAGCCAAACAAAGAACTTCCCCTCAACATATCAGCGGGATGCTGGAAATTTTAAGCCGACAAAAAGATTTATCTCGATGGGAAGAAAAGGACTGGGATTTATTTAGAAATAGGATTAATAAATATTATGAACAAGGCTTTAAGGTGATCACTTTAAATCTCTTTAACTTTTTTATCGCGTATGAAGACAAGCCAGACATTATAAAACAGATGCGTCAAGACATTGCCGATGCGCTGGGCAATATCGGCTGGGGAGGATTTTTAGGGCTGTCTGATGAATTTAAGCGAAAGTACAATATTAGCACAGAAGATGAGCTTGGACTTTTAGCACGGTACATGCCCTTCACCAATCTTTCCGCAGGCGATTATGCCAATAAATATGAGCAGATAAAAAGGGCTCTTCAACAGAGAGGATCCCGATGGACTGAGGAGGTTGATCCATCCTTTCGGCAACTTTATCGTATGAAAGGTACGCAAGGAGTCATTGTTTATGAACCGTCGTCGGAAAATCAGATCAATAGAGAGGATTTGCATAATCGGTTGGCAGGATATGTTAGACAAAAACCCACAAAAACAATAGAAGTTATTATCAAAGAATTTTTGTTTAATTCTAGCGATCCGAACGCGCGAAAGGCTTTTAAGGAAGCCATCACAGGTTTGATCATTAAAAACGGTCAGCTTTTGGCAAAGAATTTTGATACGGTTCCTTCAGGAGATCCTCAGGTTCAAT
>MHGP01000062.1:0-24008 GCA_001805615.1 Omnitrophica WOR_2 bacterium RIFCSPHIGHO2_02_FULL_48_11 | reverse complement strand
GATGCTTTAAGAACGATTGTCAGAAGTGTTGTGGATTCTCTCGCGGAAGAGGAGCTTTTAAGAGTTATCGGTTTATTTAAATTGCCAGAATTTATCAGCATTGAGGAGAAGGAAAAGCTTTTCGTAGAAAGTGATGAAATGGTTTCAATAATATCAAACGGATTGACAAATGAAGAGAAAACAGAGGCCTTAAAAAATATTTTCTTAAGCAAATGGTTTGTATCGATTAAAACAGAAAATATAGCTGACCAAAATGTTTTTAATGCGTGGGTTGAGAGAGGTGCTGCCAAATTTGCAGAGAGGCTTTTTACAAAAGCAATGGCCAAGAAACCTTCCACGGACATTACACCGAAAAAAATTGAGCAATTTGTCCGAGAAGCTTTATCGGCAGCGAGACAGCAAAAAGCCAAAGAGATTGAGGGTTTAAGAGATTTTGAAAGAAAGAAACTCATGTTGGCGGATAGAGTTAGTAGTATTCTTTTAAGAATTTTTGATGATGATTCCAAGGATATAAAGAAAGAATTGGAAGGTTATAAATTGGTTGAGAGAGAATCGACAAATAATTTTTATACGGGGTTTTTCGACGATCTTTTGCATTTAATGGGATTTGCTCTGTCCGGCGTTTGTACATGGGATACCAGAGAACAAAGAGTTTTAGATCAAAGGTATCATTTTGGAAAAATTGCTTTGAAAGATGATGCGGGAAGATTGTTGGGATTAAGCCAGGTTCAATTTTTAAGAACCGGCATTCGTGGGTACGAAAGAAAGGCTACTCCCAAAGGCTGGCAAGTTATCGCTTTGCCCGGGATCAATTTGGATAAAGTTGATATCGGCGTTGATAAAGAAAAGGCAGTTCAGGTCGTTTTAGAGACAGCCCAAAGACTCGCTATCGCTAATAATATGCAGGGTGCAGTCATTCCTGTCGAATCCTCGATTAATTCTAATCAGCCTTTTGTTCATACAATTATTGAAAGTTTGGTTGCCAAAGGATGGTTGAAAAAGGTTCATTTACAGGAAATAGTGCAGTTAGCCGGAAAATACACTTATGGTGCGGTTTACCTGGTCGAAATTCCCCAAAGTCAATTTGTCTTAAAAGAAAGTTCGTTAGATGATTGTCTAACCCAGGAAAATCGTCTGGCACAAGAATCAGACGAAGAAATAAGCAAATCATTAAGCGGTAAATTGCCTTGGGGACGATTGATCTATAAAAAAGGTATTTCTGCTGATACAGTTCAAGCATTCGAGAAAGAAATTGAGCGGCTCGTTCTAGGCTTCCCTAAGCCTACGATGGAGATAGTGAATAAAAAAGTCTCGCGCATGGATTTGGATATTCGTATGCGACTCGAACCTGATCAAGGGAAGAGTTATGTTAACAGGGCTAATGGAGAAATTGAAATAACGATTGGAAAAGATATCTTATATAAGGTCGGAAAAGTTGAAACAGTGACTTTAAGCGAAATGTTCTCTGAGCTAATCGCAGCCATCATTTTAGACGATTATCAACAGTTAAAAGAGGTCGCCGATATCAATGAGAACGCTTATTTTAAGATCGAGGTTGTTAAAGCCCTTATTAATTATCGGAATTATTTAGCGAGGAATCATAAAATTGTTCATAAATTCGATTGGAATGAGTCAAATTATTTGTCGGAGAAAAGCCCAGATGAAATCAGGGCAATTTTTGCCAAATATAAAGAGGATTTCAATCGTTTTACTAATGGGATGAGCAAATTATCTCAGTGGAATATTTTCTTAAATGTTATGGATGATGCCGATCCCGAGTTCTTGCTTGTTAATTATGTTTCCATATTGTTTGAGAACGGATTCTTAACAGAGGAAGACATTCATCAATTAATCTTTGATGTTTCCAGGGTGGAAGTTTTGAATATGCCTACTTTGGCTGGTTTAAGAAATCTTTTTAAGGATTTTATTCTCAATGGTAAGGCCAACATCAAAATCGGAGATAACGTAGTTTCCAAGGAGAAATTTGATCATTTCGATTCAAATGAAATGCCTGAATTAAGAAATACGCTTATTACAACAAAGGAAATAGGTGAATTTTATAAAGCCTTAAGAAGGCTGTTAGAGATTTCTTTATTTGTTCCCAGCGGCCCTTCTGCGAACTCTCAATTAGATAAAGAAATGGGAACTTTAATCGATAGGAAAGACGAAATATTTATTGATCCCGATAAAAGAGAAGCGGCTATACGAAAAGTTTTAAATGAAATTTTGATAAGGAGAATAGGAGGCAATGCTTATGCTAGCCTTAAAGAGCATTTAACGGCTCAAAGAGGAACAAAGAATATTCCGTATATTCAAATTTTTGACAAAGATTTACCGACAGGCGGGAATGCTGATGATTATGGTTTCTTGCAATATGTTGGAAGAGAAACCGAACATGGGATAGATTATGATTTTATTTTTAGTGGAGTTGAGCGGCCTGAGGGGCGATCTTCCGAAAGCAGGGATTGGGTACAGCATCTTTTTCTCATGCAAAAAATGGGAGCAATCATCACAACCGGTCCTCCTGTGGGAGTTGATAAAGTTAACCTTCTGGACAATTGCATCTGTGAAATTTTCCTCAAAGCTAACAATAAAGATCTTGCCGAAAAACTCCTTGAGTATCTTCAAACTAATTTTGCAGAAAATATTCACACCATCAATAATCATCCTTATTTCCTCGCTTCTGCCGTTATAGAGTTTTTCCAAGAAAAAGCGCCGGAATGGCTAGAAAAAATTTATGTGGTCCCCGATGGCAAAGGGAATTATCACGCGACGCTGGAGGCGACGGACGCAACGGGCCAGGCGAACCTGCTGCTCAAAGACGCACCGCCGGGGGGATGGGTCGGGGCCAAGCAGGATGACGAACTTCCCACAGAGAAGCCGCCGCAATATTCTTCCGGTAAATTGAAGGCCTTTAAAGAGCGTGTACGGGAAATTTTACTTGAGATATTCGTCGGCCGGTTAGTGAATGAAGCCGGGGTGCTTTCTCTGGGAGAGGTGCAGGCCATTTTGTTGAAGCAATATCGTATCGAAGTCCCCAAAGATTTTATTCTCAGATTGGTCAATGCGGATGGAGAAATGAAAGATCTCTATCAGCAGATCGGCACGGACGGCATAGAGGCGATCAAAGGAAACACTCAGGCAGAGGCTGCGCCACTCCAAGAAAGCACCCCGGCAGAGCCTGTGCCACCGACGCCCAGAATTGACCCGTGGCGGGTGGAAGAAAAGAAGGTTGATCTTCAGGTATTGCTTCTAGAGTTGATCAAGGCGCTTGAGAAATCGTCTCCGGCCACGCCGGTATCCTTCCGTACAAAATTTGAGGTTCAAGGAATGGTCTATACGATCCATCTTATAGCGGCTGCGGCCCCGCGCATCCTGGAGCCGATCCTTCCGTCGTCGGTCAGCCTGATGATCTATGACAGCGCAGAAAATATACTATATGCCTCCCACACCGGATTTAGAAATCTCGCCCGGCACGATGAGGAGGATATCGAGACGGAGAACGTAGTCCCGGCATGGATGGAATTTGAAGATGAGAAAAAATTGCCGGAAGGGAAACAGTTCGCAAGCATCCTTGCTTCCATCAAACAAAGTTTTCGCGAGGCTGTGGCCAGGGACGCGACCATAAACCGCCGCTATCAAAAGGCAGGACTTTTACAAACCGCGGCCGAGAAATTTTATCAGCCGGCAGTGAGCGCGTTCGTTCATGCGTACATAGCTCACCGGGTGGAGTATCCGCAGGATCTGCCGATCGCTGCCGCGGTCGCTGCCCGGGAGCGGGTACAGATTTTCTTAGCACAAGGAAGCAGTTTCCCACCGGATTATTTGACGTATGTTTTAGAAACGGTCTTACGTTTAGAGGAAGCCAGGCCGCTTAAAAGCGATCTATGCCTTTTAAAGTTATATCAAAATGAAGCAAAACTTCCGACGTTGTCAGCAGCGTGGGAGAGCATTGCCAAAGATCTCTCCGGCAGCCGGGAGGATCGTCAGGCACAGGCGTGGTCGATCTTAAGCGGCGAGAAGAGAGAAGCCCAAAGGCAGGCCGTTAAAGAATTGTACAAAAATTGTGTTTATGAAATTTTAAGCAAGCAAAACAAAAAGAGGGCAAAAGCCCTGGCCCAGGCGATGCATACAGGCGGCCATGTTAAAGAATTTGCCGGCGCTCCGTATTTCAATGTGGCGGCGGTAATAAAATTCCTGACCGCAGAAGAATTAACAGAAATTTACGTGGTGCCGGATGACAGCGGACAGCCCAATCGCTGGCACGCGGTTCTTCCTGGCACACCGGGTGCCATTCCCCTTACTGAAGTCCCCGATTCCCAAACCGCCTTTGTCGGCGCCCGCCCGAAGGGCCCGCCCAAGAGGAGAGGTCTCGGCGAACAGACGGACGAGGCCTCGTCTGAAAAGGAAAATGATGTACGGGCGCAAAGGGGCAAGTTTGATTTAGACAAAACGGTTCGTTTTCTCATTGAATGGTTCAGGTCGCATAAGGCTTTTCCGGAACAACAGTTTATGGCAGATGCTTTAGGTGTGAGTGACAGCCTTATTGGCAAGAGGCGTACTATTTGGATGGATCACTTAATGAGAGTCGCTGGAACTGGGAATTTACCTCTGGATTTGCAGGCACGGATTCAATTGGCCGTTAAATTACACAGAGATATTGGCGGAACAGTTGCTGATATTATTATTGAGACATTTAAGAATACAAAACGAAAAAGGTTGCCGGCTTTTTGTAAGATTGCATTAGTGTTGGGAATCAGCCAGCCGCGCCTATCCCGGGCCAATGAAAACAATAGGATCATCAAAGATGTGCGGACAAAGATCCATGCTCCCGATTTTAACCCTGATGTGCGGCAAAGGATCGATCGCGCGATCCGCCTCAATGAAAATTTTCCCAAGGCGGTGGCGGATTATATTGTGGAATTGTTTGAAAGAGATCCCCGGCGCAAGATTTGGCCGGCTCACCGAGAATTCTCTTTCGCGTTAGGTTTTGAAGAGAATACGTTTGCCGACAATGCGCTAGGTACTCAACGGTATTTGCAGGGGAGAATCAGGAAAGGGGATTTAGACGCAAGATTAAGAGAGCGTCTGCAGCGCATGCTTGACTTGAAACAAAATCTTCCTAAGACAACCGCCATTTATGTCGTCGATTTCTTTAAGAAAAATCGGGAACAGATATTTCCTCCGTCTTCCAAAGAATTATCCAAAGAGTTGGGTTATTCAGGAACAACGTTTGCAACGCATTGGAAGAGTATTGCCAGAAATATCGGCAGGATCATTAATGCGAAAGGATTTGATGCTGATTTGCGAAAGCGGATTCAGCGAGCCCTCGATTTAAAGGATGATGTTAAGCAAACAGCGGCCCGCGAGATCGTGGAATGTTTTAAAGAAGATGAAGGTCGAAAATTGTTTCCGTCTTTTTATGAGCTGTCCCGCAGGCTGGGACCGGTGTATACGGTGTTCTCGACAAAATGGCGCCGGGGGATCAGAGCAAAATTAAAAAGGATCATTGGTGTCAAAATTTTTGATCCGGTTTTGCGCGAACGAATTGAGAAATCCCTGGCTTTTAGGGAAGATTTTGCCGGCGCGATCGCTGCTGCTGTGATGGGGATGCTGCAGGATGAGCAACGCCGGAGGTTCCCCGTAAGGCGGGAGATCTGTGCGGCCTTCGGCGTGGGTAAGGATTATTGGTTAGGGGAGAATAAACGTAACGTTTTGGCCAGATTAGAGGAACCATTTTCAAAGATTGTTGCTCAAAATTGTGTGGCGCGTTTTCTTGATCCCAACCGGCAGGCAGAATTGACGCGATTCCTTCTGGAGAATCCCCAAGCCATGAAGTTTAAGAATAAAAGGCTTTATATTTTGCTCAGCTTTGCCGTGCAATTTCTAAATGAAGAGGAAAAGGCAAGAATTTACATCACCCCTGATGGTGATCACGATTATCATGCCACGCCGGAAGCGACGAACCCAACAGGGAAGAAGAACAGATTGCTCAAAGACGCATCGCTGAGGCTGTGGGTGGGGGCCGATGAATCTTGGAAATTTTTACCGGAGAAATTGGATCTCCCTGCGATGGGAGAGAGATTGATGACCTTGCGAGGGGAGAAATCGTTAAGCCAAGTTGAGCGCGAAACCGGGATGAGTTCTAGACTTCTCAGAAAAACGGAAGGGGGAAGACAGCATAGTTCTATTTACCTCGACAGTCTTATTAAGCTGGCAAATTATTACCAGGTTTCGGTCTTTTATTTAATCACCGGTGTGGCAGACACAGAGCCGTTTCAAGAATATAGCCTGCGTATTATTAAACGTGTTTTTGGTGACAACGTGAGACGCCGCATGAAAGAACTTGGTCTAATTCAGTCACAATTGGCCCAAGCGGTTGGCGTGTCCCAAGGGACCATCAGCAATTTGGTCAGCGATGTTTCCTGGCCCAGCATGAGTGCTTTGGTATTGATTTCTCGCACGTTGCAGATCGCTCCGGAAGAGTTGTTGCGGCCCTATATGGCCCCCCGTGATCCGGATTCTTTAGAGGAGGTTGCCGATGAGTTGGAAGCATTAAAAGAATTTGCTCAGCACATGGACTGGCCGGCTGTCGGGCGACGGATCTTGGAAATCCGTGAGAAGGCCGGGCTTAACCGGATGGATATTGAGCGCGAGACAAAGCTGTCCGAAAGAACATTGATCAGCATAGAACACGGGCATGTCAGTAATTTGCGGCTGGAGACAATATTTATTTTGGCGAATCGCCTGCAGACACCGGTTATGACTTTCTTGACGGGTAAAAGGACCCGTTCCGGATTCATGCCGTATGACATCACGTTGACCCGCCGGGTTTTAAAAGACAACGTCAAACGCCTGATGACCGTGCGCGGCTTAACACAGGAAGCTTTATTCTCGAAGGGGATCTTTTCCCGGGCCACATTGCAGCGGATTCGGAGCGGCATACAGATCCCGGAACTGGGACTGGCGGTTATTTTAGCTGCGGAATTCAATGTTCCGTTTGATATTTTTTTCGGGGCGGACCTTATGCAGCACCGCGCGCAGTTCAAAGAAAATTTAAGCCGGGCCGCAGAACCGCGTCCCAATCCCCAAGCGAGGGCTGCGGCGCTTCAGGATATTCAGGCCATAGTCGTGTTTGAAGGAGTTTCTTTAGCGGAGGTGGAATCGCAAAGACAAGCATTGCTGGAGACTGAAGGGATCTTTGAGAAAGGGCTGGTCATTGTGTGGCAGAATGTCAAAAAGGGTCGGCGACAGCGCTGGGTCAAGGAGACAAGACTCGTGCGCAGCGGCGGCTATGATGGTCCAAGCAGCGAAAGACAAGATTTGAACATCCGGATCCTGGATCCGCAGAAAGAAGCGCAGGAATATCAAAATGCGGTGCGCCGGCGGATCTGGGAAGAACATGGCCGGCTGGTCCAGGTCTTAGCCGAGGAAGACAGTCCTACGCGTCGTGAGAGCATTAAAATCCATGCGGCTAATCTTCAGGATCTTATCTGGCAGAAAAGCCCCAACTGTGTGGCGCAGTTGCTGCCCCTGGATCTTGCCAAGGCCTTGGAAGAGGCCTTGCTCAAAGGAAAGCAGATCAGATACAAAGACGGCCATCCGTATTTTAATATCGGTGCTGTGGTGAAATTTTTACAAGATCGTGCGCCGGAATGGCTGGAGAAAATTTATGTCGAATCCGACGGCAAGGGCGACTTGCACGCCACGCTGGAAAAGACGGATCTGCTCCTCAAAGACGCATCGCTGAGGCTGTGGGTGGGGAGATCACCTCACGAAGCTGCGCGGGCGTTCTTTTTGCTCAAGCATCATAATTATGGCCAGCAACAATTTGTAAGAATGTCATCCAGGTTCATGGTTCTTGGGGCTCACAAAGGTCTGCGGATTTTTGACCGCGAGACAACTGAGGAATTGAAGTTCGATATCAAACATATGGTACAAAATTCTTGGTTCAGTCCGGATGGCCGTTGGCTGGTTGTTAAATATGTGTCCAGGAATTTTATACGGGTATTTGATTGTGAAACAAAGCGTGATTTGGTGGATGTTATCGGGGCTGAAGTGACGGACGTTAACTTTACGAAGAATTCTAAATTCATGAAGGTGAATTATAGCAATAAAAGTAGACGGGCTTTTAAAATCGATGGTTCTCAGATAGAGGCGCTCGACACTGCCATGGGAACTAATCTACGCTATGTAGAATTCTCTCCCGATGCCAGCAAAGTGATCGTTCATGATCAACAAACTGCAACCATCAAGGTTTTCAATACGGAGAATTGGCTTTCCGTGACTCTGAAACAAGATAGTGATTTTAACGAAGCGTGGTTTTCGCCGGACAGTACCAAAGTCCTCATACGCTATAAAACAGCTACTCCTCTAGAGGGGCAGATCTTTGATGCCGCCACCGGAGAACATTTATTGGACACGAAACAAAAAGTCCACGATGCTGCTTTCTCTCCGGATAGCCGTATCGCGGTTGTTTATCATTACAACTGGATCGAGGTTATAGACTTGGAAACCAAAGAAAAGTTTTCTTATCCGATCAGGATAGTCCGAGAACAAGAAGGTAAGTTGGAAGTGCTTGTTCCAGCTGCCCACAGAAAGGTTGTGATCAGCACAGATAACGTCTGGACTGACGGGTTTAAACATACAGAAAAGTTTTTGGATACACGGCAACCTGTCGAGCAGGTTGTTGATCAAGAGGAACAAAACGAGGATTCTAGGACAGCTTCGTGCTTTATCGATCAAAGAGAATACGACCGAAATGAGCTCCTTGCCTCGGCAAGAAAACAATGGGGAAAGAATCAAGGCAACGGTTTTAAATTTCTGGCGTATTTAGTTCAGCAGGATCTGCTCAAGACACCAGAAGAGTTAGAGCAGCATTTTATGCCGCTGGTGGAGGCGTTGGGTCAATTTTTCAAACTGGCAGGCGATAATAATATTGTTTATGAATTTCTAATGAAATTGCTCAATAAGAAATTTGTTAAAACCTTCGCGGATATTCAGACATATGTCCTTCCCTCCCTGCCGCAGATCGCACAGGTTTTTATGCTGATGGGCAAAGATGTTGCGGAAGCTTATAAATTCTTGGAGCGTTTGGTGGATATTGAAGTCATCAAAATTGAAAATGGAGAGTATTTTAAAAATCAATTTGTTCCTTCGCTCTTCTCCTTTGCCCAATGCATCGTCACCATGAAAGGTCAAGTGAAGGTGGGCCTGGATTTTCTATCTTACCTCATCGAGACAAATTATTGGGTTAGAACGTGGGAAGGGATCGTGCCCATCTTATCTCCCGTCGGACAATTTGTCGCAACCGCAGAGGGGTCGGCAACCGCAGCCATTGATTTTATACAGGAAATTTCACGAAACGGGGGATCGATCAGATACATAACAACATGGGAAGAATTTACCCTCCAACTCCTTCCGGTGCTTCCGCACATCGCACAATTTTTCTATCAATCCGGTCCCGGCGCAAAGGCTGCGGGGAACTTCCTGGGATTTTTATTAGAGCGCAAGTTTGTTAAAACATTCCAGGGATTTAAGAAGTTCATTGTTCCTCTATTTTCTGAAATGGCTCAATTCATAAGTGTCGGAGGGAACATTGGGACTTTGCTCATTAAAAATAGAGTGATCAGAACAGTAAAGCAGCTGCAAGAGACCCTCTTTCCCGTAACTCCTCAACTTGCTTTAGCGAATTTTAAATTAGGATATGAATTATTAACCTGGTTGCTGGAGAAAAAGATCCTAAAATTGGAAAATTTACAGGATTGGGAATATTTTAAACAAATCCTACCTTCTATTTTAACGCCCATGATGCTTCATTTTTCGTTGGTATCTAAAGAAGTCCGCGCTACGATCTTAAAGTTCCTTAACGGCAACTTTTTATATTTATTTAATATTGAAACTATTCACGATTTCGAACGTCACTTTCCTTTTATTCTAAATTTTTCTACACAATTGGTTTCTTGTACAACCGACTACAATCGCAGTTTTATTATCGACCTTTTCCATCAATCCCATATTTGGGGCAAGGTGAAGGGCAAAGGCGGAGATATTGAAAAGCATAATGAATTTTATCTTAGGCTGATTCGGGAGAATAGACGGTTGGCTTTACAGATTTTGGAAGGACTTTTTGAGGCGATCAATTCTGGGATTGTTTCAGTAGATCTGGAGGAGGGTGAACAGCAGCAGATATCAGAATTTGTAAGGAGAACAAAAGGCTTTAGTATCGAACTTTATCAGATTTATCGAAAAGATGGTCCAGAGGAATTAGATAGGGTTTTAAGTTTTCGTAAGAAATTACTTGATGATGAAGTGGGTGTGAAGGATATGCGAGAATTTGAGGAACGTATGAAAGCGCGCGGATATGATGGGCGTAAGATTTTATTAGCGGTCATTCAAAGGATCATTCCTGCCTCCGGAGCCTCTTTTGTGAAGCAAGATCAAGTGGCAGGGATGATGGAGCAATATTTTCGGATAGGGGATCGACGGGGTGATATCCCGGCAGCGTTAAGGGCTCTGGGGCGATTTGGCGGCGGTACAATTGAGCGGATCGAATATCGGATCAGAGAGGGAATGACTTATGATCCGGAAGGTAAGGTCGGCAGTTTATTGGAAGCCCTCCGTTGTCCGGTCGCACAGCCAGCTGATGAAGCTGCCAAGGCAAGAGGCCGAGAAGCAGATCATCTCAATTTACTCCAGGCTTTACAGGACTTTGTCGCTGAGCCAAATGATACTACGAAAAAAGAAAAAGTTTTGTGGGCATTCCTAGCTTACGCCCGGCATGACGATTTGCTTAGAGAAAAAGTAGACCGGATCCATAGCGGCGATTATGTGAGTTTGGAACTTTTGGATCATCTTTTCCGCGATAAAGACAATTTGACGGCGTTATTGCAGAATTTTGTTCAGGCGGAACTCAAGCAGGATGGGACGGCCAAGATCCGGGATGTGGGTTATTTACAGCGCGATCTGGAAAGGATCTGGTCTTCCCAAGGCAAAGCTGAAGAAAAGTTCCAGCGGCTTGAAAAGCGGCTGCAACAGACCTCGAGCAAAGAAATAGAGGCCAAACTTTTGCCGCTGGATATGAATGCTGCCCTTAAAGAAGCGATTGAAAAGATCGTGCAGAGCCGGATCAGTTTGCCTTGGTCAACCGTTGAGTTCGCTGAATTAATTTTTGAGCAGCCTCTCTCCAGTATCGTAGCCGAGAAAAAGAAATTTGATCGGGTGGTTTTCACCGACGCCATTAATTTAAAATTCCGCGTGGTCAAAGGCATGGCCTATGGGCAATGGGGGTTGAGTGCCGGCGTGTGTATTGCGACGGATGTCAGGCTTTGGCAAAAGCGGGAATTTTCTTTGTTGGCGATCATCGATGAAGCCACCGAAGAAGTTGTCGGGTTTGTACATCTTTTCGAAGCCAAGATCAATGGTAAAAGACATTTAACCCTTCCCGGCATAGAACCCAGCGTTGAATTTTTAGGAAAGGTAAAGGCCGATGAAATTTATCCGATGATCGAAGAAGCGCTGCGGGTTGTTGCTGAGGTTGGTGGATTTGATGAGCTTGATTTACCAACCACGGACACTATCACCTCCAATCGAAGTGATATTCGGGATATTGTAGGAAAAAGGAAGTATCCGCAAGAAAAATTGGCGAAGTCCGTTGATTGGAGCACACGTCCTGCCTATCCATTCACTGATGTTTATCGGTTGTGGAGAAAGTCTATTCCTCCGATCACGGAGACGTTCCCCAATTGTGTTCTTAAATTAGTCAAAACCCCGCAAACACTTCATGAATACCTCAATCAAAATCCTGCCAAAAACATCAACCTCATCAACGGTCATCCTTATGTTCTTGCCGAAGCAGTTATAGAATTTTTACAGAAATATTCCCCGCAAGATTTAGAAAGAATTTATGTCGAATCCGACGGCAAGGGCAATTTGCATGCGACGCTGGAGGCGACGGACAAAGCGGGCAAGGCGAACCTGCTGCTCAAAAATGCGCCAGCGGAGGCGTGGGTGGGCCTGCCTGCCGGCCAGGCAGGGGCGAAAACTTCTCCCCGCCTGGAAGACGCGTTCAATTTGCATTTAATCGCAAAGCGAATTGGTTATCCGTCGGCCGGGGTCATCCCGCGGCAGGAAGCAAACCAATTTATCCGTCAAGGTGAAGATGTCGTCAATATCGGCATTTTGAGCAGGATGAACGGGGATGATGCCTTCTCAATTTTGGAAGAAGGCAGCAAGCATCCGCAGGCCAATTTTATTTTAATATCTAAACCCGAGTTGACCCGCGTGCTGCAGGATGACCAAGAGCAACAGGCGACCGTGTCCGCGGGAATTATGTTCCGAAACGGCCGGCCGTATTGGGTTGAATTTCGAGAGCCGCTGATACTGCATTATAGAGAGGTTGAGGATAAAATTAAAAATATTTCTCTCAAAGCCTATGCCGCGATCCAAAGCGATTGGGTGAAGCAAGGTCATGCCGCTCAAGCCCTCTGGCCCACGGATCTTGCCGGAGTGGATGTCATCCTGGATGTACGGGAGAGGCAATGGACGGCGCATGTCATGGAGATCAATCTGCAGAATGTCGGCGGTATGTGGGATCTGGACCAGCGCCTGCGTCGGTTGGGAAAAAATGAGCGCGTCGGTGAGGCCAATCGGGCTTGGGTCAATCTTGCGGTCCACCGGGCAACAGCGTATCGGCAAAGTTTAAATGCCTGGCGAGCAGGGAAAGATGGTAGTCCTGACCGCGGCGACGCGAAGATGTCCGTCAGCAAGGATGACGAGATCTCGCCCACAGGCGGAACAACAGGAGGTGCAAAAGAAGGGGCCGGGGGGAATGCGCACCGGTTTGACTTGGCGGCAACGGTCGATTATGTGGTGAGTGAGTTCAGGGGCAACGCAAATCGTAAGCAGTATCCATCGAGCTTGGAGTTATCTCATGTGCTGGGACTCAGTGATGTGACCTTTAGATTGCACCGTGCCGAGATCACCGGTGAGTTAAGAAGAAAGATCGTGCAGCAAGAGATAGAGCCGAGTGTGAGCGCCAGACTTGCGCGGGCGATCGCTATTTATGAAAATCTCGTTGCGGCGACCGCCGATCACATTGTTCAGGCCTTCGAGGACCAGCCACAGCTTAACAAACTTCCGGGGCCTCGCGAACTGAACAGAAAATTGGGACCCAGCTTTTCCGTTTTTTCCAAGAATTACCCCAGGATCGTCGCTGTCCTGCAGGAACGGCTGGCTGCGGGCAGCATCAATCCTCAGTCTGCCGAAAGGCTCAAGCTGGCCGTTAATGTCCATGAAGATATTCTTACTACGACGGTGGAATATATCATTGAACTTTTTAGAAAGAACCTTAAGCGCACGGCCTACCCGACGCGAGAGGAATTATCAGCGGCCTTGGGATTAAGCTCGGCTACGTTTACTCATTATCATGCGGCGGTCATTGCAGAAATAAAGCGAAAGATCAATGAGCTGGACTTTGACCAGGATTTGAAAGAGCGCATCAGCCGGGCCATCGACCAGCATGATGATATGGTCGGCAAGATAGCCGAGTATATTGAGAAACTTTTTACGGACGAGCCAGAACGCAAAGCGCTACCTGAAACACGCCAGCTCGCCCAAAAATTCGGCGGAGCCGTCAGAAATTATCAAAGACGTTACCCGCGGATCATTCATAAATTACGGGATCGGATCATCGAAGGAAAAGTCACGGGAGATGTTGGGGCAAGGATCGCGTTTGCTGCTGACATGTATGATGATCCGGTTGCTGCCGCGGCTGAGTATATTCTTGATTTGTTTAGGGAAGATAAGGCTTTGGCTCGGTTGTCATCCCAGCAGGCATTGGCCGATAGTTTGGGGATCAGTCAGCCCGCTTTGGCGAGACGTTTTTCCGCAATCATGGAAAAGTTGCAGGATCTCTTAAGATCGGAAGAAGATCAAAAGCTGGCCGCGCGGGTCACGCAGGCCATTAATTTGTATTATGAAAATGCTCGTCGGTATCAGCGGAAGAACAGGGCGGACACCGCAGCCCCTGCGGACCGTGCTACGACAGGACAACCAGCCTCGGCGGGCGTTATCATTGCGCCGGATTCTTTATTTGCGCGCAATAGGAAATTGGCCCGGCTGCACTTTTTAGAGATTATGCGCAAGGAACCGTCTTTGGGCATGCTGGAGGCGGATTTCTTCTGGTATTACCTTTTGGGTGCGTTAAATATCGAACCGTTTCATCCGGCTCAGGTCGCAAAAAGGTTCGGCATTCCGGAAAGAATGTTCACCGCTTATCTGTTCCAAGCGCTCTCAATATTAAGGGGAAGAAATGACTTAGTCATGCAGGTTGGTTTGGATATTTTTCATCTTTATCTGGATATGAACACGCTGGAAGAGGGGGAGTTGCGGCAAACGTGTCCCAACTGTGTCTATCTTATTTTGGAAAAGGCCAATCCAGATCTCGCCGGGGCTTTATTGAAAGCCATGCAGGAAAGCAAGTCCATCGAGATCGTCAACGGTCATCCGTATTTTAAAGTTCAGCCGGTCATTCATTTCTTACAGCGCAATGCGCCGGAGTGGCTGGAGAAGATTTATGTATTCATCGACGACCAGGGCCAGTGGCACGCGACCCTGCAACCCACGAAGTGCCTTTTAAAAAACATTCCCAACCCTACGTATGCCTGGGTCGGGTCGAAGCGCGACGGGCCGCTAAGAGAGTTTGGCGATCAATATCTTCAAATTCATTACCCGACAGCGCAGGCGCTGGCGGCTATTCTGCGGGAACGCTTGGGTGAGCTGGTGCCGCAGAATTTTGCGGAGCATTTTAAGGATGTTGCTTCTTTGAGAGGCCTGGGCAATCTGCAAGATCCGGCAAGAACCGCCATTTTAGAAAACGCGAAAAATATTTTTGCTGATCCCGGCCAGAGCATCGAGGTCCGCGAAATGGCCCTCACCTTGATTGATCTTTTGATAAAGGGTCACGAGGTGCAACGCTTTTTAGTGCATACACTCCAGTCAGTACAACGTTCAGAAATTCTTATTGCTGCCGTCCGGGGATTACGCAGCGATCTTTTTTACAGCCCAAAACGAAACCGGGTTATCAAGGCATTGATAGAAATTTATCATCGGCAGGATTCCGTGAGGTTGCGGCAAGCTGTTTTAGAAAGTTTTTCTTTATTCTTTGATGCGGGGAAATATAGTGATCTCATTGTGACATTTTTAAGACACGAAATGGTTCAGGGTTCAGGATCCCTCACCGCCGACGTGCAGAACACCTATCAAAGCGCGATCCGTATGAAATTGGAACAATTGAAAGAGTGTTTGCCGAAAGAAAGATTTCCCTTCACTTCGTCGGCATTGCTGTGGCGCACGATAGGCCGCTTGAAAATGATGCTGCCCTTATTGGATATTGTGCTTACGGATCAGGTCACAAATTTACAACAGCGCCGGGAGACGCTTGGCGGATTTGAAAAAGGAGTGATCCTCGAGAAAGTCAAAGAGCCGGGCAAGGATTGGGAAAATGACGGACGGCTTATCCGCGACAAGAGCCTGGCCAACCGGTACAAAAAAGGACAGGAGTTGGAATACCGTCTGGTGAGCGCAGAAAATTATAAACAGGCTTTGCTCAAGAAAGTTTGGGAGGAATATGCAGACATCCGCGCTTTGGCGCTCGCGGTGCCGCTGGTTGAAAAGAACCGGCAAAAGATCAAAGAATTCATCAGCAATTTCTGGGAAGCGATCCTGACTATTGAGTCAGTCGTGGAAGACCGGATCTCCGGCGCGAGTTTCAACGAGCCGGAGTGTACAACGTGTTTGAACGGAAAATTTGATCAATTTAACGTGGGACAAAGGAAGCGCCGCAGCCTGGCGCGGTTAACGCATCGGCTTTATCAGGGGATCGACGGCCCGACGGTCAATATCGCCCAGGCCGCGGAAATCTTAGGGGAAGACATCGCCAAACAATATTCTCTGCTCAAGGTCAGAGAAGGCATTTATCACGTGAGCGATGGTGCGACGGAAGACTCGCTCTGGAGCGTGCAGTCCGGCGGAGCTGAAGGTGAAAACACTTCAGTAGAGCCGGATGCCTGGGTAGGGGCGGAGGGGGAAACGCCTGGTGAACGAATAAAAAAACTACGTTTGACGCGCCGCCTGACACAAAAGCAATTTGGCGCAGAGATCAGTATCAACGGCAAAAGAGCAGGTAGTAAGAAAGTTTCTGAGTGGGAGAGAGGAAGAACACCGCGGCCGCGGGAGCTTTTGGCTGTTTCAAAAAGGTTTAACCTGGACCCCGCAGTCCTTTTTACTGGAAAGCCATTACTGCAGGCTTTAAGAGAAACTAGGAACAGGGGAGAGCGTATCAGGATCGCCCGCTATGCTCTCGGGTATGAGGTAAAAGCGTTAGGAGAGAAATTGGGTGTCAGTGAAGGTTCCATTTACAGCTGGGAAAACGATATTTTTCCTCCTGCTTTATCGATCTATCACAAATTGTCGAACTTGCTGGAAGGATCGGGGCACATAGATACGTCGTCCCAAAATTTCGCAAGAGAGGAAGGGCAATTATCAGCTTATAAAGTTGACGCATATCTCATAGCCGAAGGCAGGACTTTGGCGGAGTCGATCGAAAAGGCAGAGTTAACGCTCGGTATCAGGGTCAGGATGATTAGAGAATTTAAGCATAATTGGACATTACCTGAACTTGCAGCCCAGTCAGGTATAAGTGAAACAAATCTTGGTCTGTTAGAGCGGCGAGAAGCAGGATATCGAGTTAAAAATGTTTTTAAAATATCGCATGCCCTTGGCGTTGATCCTTCGATTCTCTACACAGGAAGAAATTTGGATCGAGCTTTAGATGAACTTTATGCGGATGATTTGGTCTCAGCTATAAAATTATTAAGATTAGTTCATGGCCTGACCTTAAACAAACTTGCCAGAGCCGTTCACGTCTCCCGAACGCGCCTGGAAGAATTAGAACGGGGAGAGTATACAACACCGCGGTATCCACCGGTCCTTGCCGGATTATCGAGATACTATAAAAGAAATTTGATTCCGTCTGCTCAAGAATTGACAAATAGGGCCGCGCGGTTATTTGGCACGGATGATGGAGAAAGCGGCGGTTTTCATGCCGGCTTGATCGCTGTAATCAGAAATATATATTTGATCATTGAACAATATGATCGAGGAAAAATAAAAAAGAGAGATGCTCACCCACTGATAGCATCTGAGTTAAAATCCATCCAGAGAAATGGTGCGCGGCTTTTCACTGAAAAACAAGCAGAACGCATCGCAGGCTCCAGGACATTATATAGAAAAGTCGGTCGTCTAGTGTTTTTGACACTCAAAAATACTCAAGGAGAGTACATTTTTACTTCGGGCATGATCATTCAAATACTTAAGAAAGGTGACACTGATGATGAAATATCGGACTTTATCCGAAGGCTCATGGAGTTTGGAATAGATTTTGGAAACAGGATCATCGCGATCACGTGGTTATCGAGAACAAAGGATGAAGTTTTAAGATTTATGAGATCATTGGAAGATTTGAATATCAAAAGATCAGCGGATGTTTTAGAGATCCTTAAGAGTTCTGTGACTGCAAAGGATATTTTCGTATTGGCGCAGCGTGCCGTGACTTTGGGCGCCCGGTTTGACGATATTCCGTTATCCGGCGCTTCCATGCGAGAATTTGTCATATCTCCACAGAAAATGGTCGCGGGCTTGGCCTTAATCGTTAAATGGGAAGGGCGATTGCCTCTTTTTGATCAGGAATTTTCAGAGGAAGACAAGGAATATATGAAGTTCCGAGAACTCTTGAGAGATTTTGATATTGATAATTTATTGACACTGGTTGAATTATTCGCTGACTATCCATTAAAAGATAAAATTATTTCTGTCATTGAAAAAAGAGATGATGAGGAAAATTTTTTATTTGCCAATCTTAGCGAACAAAACAGCACAGACTACGACGTTCAGTTAGGATCGATTTTGTATTCTTTTGATGAAAATACTCGTCAAAGAGCGTCTTCCTTGTTTGTGGAAAAATATCAGAGTGTTTTAATGCGGTATGGAGATATCGAAAGGCAAGATGCGGCCAATCAGGCTCTGTTCTTGACGAGCAGAAAATATAGCCCGTACGTTTACTTAATGAGCGGGGAAAAAATAGGCGCATCAGTATATTCTCACTATCTTCAAAAGACACTGCATTACGTGTTCTTACAGGCTCAACAGGCGCAAGTGCCGGTATCAACGCAGCGTATTGTAAGGCAAATAAAAAGGTATATTAAAAAACGTGAAAAAGATTTGGACGGAGTCGGCGACATTGATGTTCAAACTCGATCAATTGTCAGTTTAAGGGATATCTATGAAGCTTTTAGAAAGCGTGGGATTTATCCTGAAACTCTTAAGGAGGCCTTTAGGGTTTTGGGTTTTGAAACATCTTTAGATCCGGCCCAGGCTGGTTATGAAGATTTGCTCTCGAGGGATCCTGACCGCACCCGCACCAAAGATGGAAAGCCCCTCTCAAGAGAAGAAGAGAAGACTATCAGCGATCAAATAATTGAGAAAAGAAAAGTCCTGACGGCCAGGGAAAATGAAATTGAAGTACCGCTAAAGAACATTCTTGTTCAACGGTTAAGAGGATCAGCTAAAAATAAGCCGGCTGAAGCATTAAAGAGCGCCATCATCATCCGCGCGCCGTCGCAGATCTTTGATCAGATAGAACGATCAATCGGCCGGGAACTTTTTGGTTTTAATTTTGTAATAGATGGTCAATATTATATCGTCCTTAACCCCAGCCTTCTTGATGACCACGCTTTAGCCGAAGAACTCGCGAAAACTCTGCTCCATGAAGCCGGCGCAATCTCAGGAAGTGATCATCAGAAAAATCTGCTTTTAGAGAATATCAGGATTGACGAGGTGAACCCAACCGCCTTCGTCGGGGCGGAGACGGAAGACTCTTTACCAACTCATTCTGACGGGAAGGAAAGTAAATCAACTCGCAAAGCAACGCAGAAAACAAGGCTCGCTACCTATTCGCACATGGATCAGGGTAGATTTATTCAATTATTGGAACGGATGTTAAATAGGCCATTAAAAAAAGCGCAACGCACCAAAGTTCATGAACTCATCAAGAGACTGCAAGCGATACGTGACCGACTGCAGGTCACGCAAACACTTAACAATATGCTTAAGCATGGTGGATTCCCCGATTGTTGTATTAAGACAGTTCGTCAAGCCAGAGAGGCTTTAAGGGACATGAACATTCCTTACATTGTATTGGATAAGAGTAGTTTTATTACCTATTTTAATAATTTGTCTACATTGTATCCTTTTGATGAACGCATACGTAAATTCTGGTGGAATTTTGGTGAAGGAGATACACCTATACATCTCTATACCGTATTCAATGTGTTCGGAATTCCATTTATTCTAGAGCTCTCCGGCGATCAATTTGTTAGAAGGTCCGCTTCATCCAAGGAGTTTAAGGATATGGGGATTATGATTATTCCTGTTGCCGAGTTGCAGGCATATGATTGGCCTTATGTCGGTGGGAATATTATCCTGACTGCAGAAAGGGAAAAAGTTTTATTGAAAATTGTCGGCGGCCGTAGAGGTATGTTAAATATTCTTCAAGGTAAAGCCCCCGGCTCGACATCCGCCTCCTTCCGCGCCCGGGAAGGCAAAGAGGAACCGACGACAAAAGAAGTTCAGGAGGCCCTTGCGTCCATCGGCGGGTTTGAAAAGCAGGCGGTCGTCAGCGAAGCTGCTATTGTGAAAGCTGTGGAAGTTTTAGAGAAATTACGTCAACCGGATGCGGCCAAGTTGTTGAGACAAGCGGCGGACAGCGGCCATATCCGTGCACCGCCCGTTGTCGGCGTTCTGGCGGACATTTACGGCGCCAATTACTTCCTGCCTGAGGCGGGTCAGCCTCTGGCTGATGAAGGCGCCCTCACCGCAGAGAACCTCCGTATCGTCATCACCCAAGACATCGCCGATGCAGACCATCCGGAAAACCTCCCCACTTTAGTCCACGAAGCGGTCGAGGCCTACCGAAGACTCCAAGGCGATACCCTTGAAGCGGCGCACCAAGAGGCTGTAAGTGTAGAAGCATTAGTTATGTATAGTTCTGATTTAAAAGAAGATAGATTGCTGGAGAGAGTTCAGCTTCGCAAAGAAGTGGATGAATTACATGGAGCGTTTTTAATATCGGGTGGTGAAGTCAGTGCTAACTTAAAAGGGGCTGTAGACAAATTGTCTGATGACCAAAGAACAAAATTGATTAAGCGCCTGCGGGATACGTATAATGCCGCACGGGAGAAATCTCCCATGGAGGAAAATCAGGATTACTATGGTATGGGTTTAGAGGATCCGGTAGTGGCCCAAGCTGCCCAAAAAGCCTTAGAATATTTGGAAAGATTAGGCGAGAGGGGAGAATCTCAAGAAGTTGGTATTGTCGTCGTAGATATTGGAGGGACAAAAATAAAGGCTGGAGTTGTGAAATTGAGAAAAGATGGATCTTTAACGGAAGAACGAATCTACGCAGCAGAACAAATTCAAACTCAACGAGCTTCTCCGAAAGATTTTTATAATGAGGTTGCGGCCTTAATTAACCGCATCCAATCAGGGGCACAACAACAATTTATAAAAGTCCTTCCAATAGTTGCCGTGGCTCATCCTGGCCGTTTTCTCGAGGATGGTAGCTTAGCTCGCGGAACAGTCGTTCAGTTAGGAATAGAGGCTGGAGATTTTGATGGAATCAGCCCGCGCGAAGAATTACAAAAACGGCTTAAATTGGCTGTATACGCTGAAAATGATGCGATTGCTCAGATGCGACACGGTTTGGTCGCGCTTCTCAAAGATCGAAATATAAATCCTAAGTTGCGGGGCCAAACCGTAGTTTACATAGGCCCTGGAACTGAATTAGGCGGTGGAGTAGCTCAAATCAGCGAGAGTGGCGAAATGACTATTGTCACCGATGGCCATATTTTTGACATTAAAATATCGAACTATGGCAACGACGAGTTGACAGCCAATGAGCTTTTTACGGGTTCGGTGATTGCAAGACAAGCAGCAGAAGAAAATAGCAGATTACCTTCGCCCATTGCACCTGCAAATGCAAAACGTATCAGTGAGTTACTTAAAGACAAAGATGCTTCCGAGCTTTATAGAGCGGCTTTGCGTATTGCCGATCAACAAGGGGATCGTTTAGCTGCAATTATCGAGACTATTCGAGATGGAAAGATTATTAAAGTTCGTTTAGAGAAGAGAGCCGATGGTTCTATCGAGCGTTATTTGGATGAACCTGATCGTCGGTGGTCAGAAAGAGATCAAGCGGCCGTGCGTGGTACAACCCGGTTTATTTTGGGCGGCTCTGTTGGTGTTAGCCCGGTACTCGGAAAACATATTATGCAGCGCGCTTTAGACTTATTGCATAAAAAAGGATTAAATGATATGGAAATATTTCAGATTCCCATTGACTCCGCTGATGCGGGTCTGTTAGGTGTTGTCCATGCGGTTCCTTTACTTTTAAGGCAGAACGAAATCAAAACGAAAAGGGTTGCTATAACAGGAGCAAGCGGTTCTATAGGTTCTCAATTTATTCTTTGGCTGTTAAAACGCGAAGATGTTCATATAGATGCGTTGATTCGCCGTTTTGATGAAAAAATGCAAAGAAGGTTACCTCTTTCCGATGCAAGAGTTCATACCACTCAGGCAGAATTGTTGGATTTAACTGCGTTAGAACAAATGGTTGTCAACAGTGATGTCATTTTCCATTTGGCCGCTTGGACAAAATCCGGGACAGAAATTTCCGTGAAGGATATCTTGCTTACGAACATTTTATCTACGGCTTATTTGGTTCAGTTAGTGGAAAAGCATAAAAAACGATTAATTTTTACCTCGTCAGTTGTTGTCTATCGACTTAGTCGAACAGAAAGAGCTGTTTTTGCTGAAGATGATTTAGTTCTTGATGCTGCTGTAGAAAGTTTTGTTAATTCGGCGACAAGAATGTTTCGTCAATATGCACAGGAAAAAGTAAACGGCCAGGAAGGAAAGACACCAGAGGAATTTGTTACAGAGTTTCTAAGGAATAATCCTTTGCCTGTCAGAGTAGCCCTCCTTTACGGGTTAACTAAATTGATTGGTGAACGATTGGTCCAAAGATATCCTGATTCCATTAGTTTTCGGTTAGTCGATGTGTATGGACCGGGAGATGTGACACAAGCAAGATTTCCATCAATCTGCAGAGCGATATTACGAGGTGATCAGGAAATTCAGGTCAAAGATGATGCAAAGCAATTTATCTTTGTAGATGATTTCTTATGGGTATTAGAGGCTGCCATTACTATTGATTTAGATGAGGAGAGAATTATCAATGTCCCAGGGAGGGTGATCGTTAAGACGATTGCGGCGGCTGAGGCGATCAAGAGATTAGCAGACTCTAACATTAAAATAGTTCCTGTTGAATACAAAGAAAAAACCGCTGTTATGGATCACACCCGACTTAATAAAAAATTTGGGAATACACCCGAGACTTTATTCGTCGATGGTATTCATGCAACTTATCAATGGTGGTTAGGTTATGTTAAAGAATCTATTGGCGGTATAGAAAAAAGTCCTTCTCTAATCGCCAATCTCGCCACTGAGCGCGGCTGGCCCAAATGGATCGACTGGATCGCTCGTGTGGTCTTGATCGGCGCGATCGTGCCGCATGAATTGGGGCATTTTGTGGAAGGCAAGTTAAGCGGGCGGATATCAACGGAACCCGTACGTTTACATCACTTCCTAAGTCAAATGCCTTGGGCGACCCGCGGTCCGCCGGCACTGGCCGGACTTCTGGCCAACCTTCTGGTAGGCATCAGCGTTCTTATAATTGCTCACATCCTTCCATCGTTCACCTTGATACTTATCCCTGTCGCTGTCCTCAATTTCATTTTCATAATACTGGAAGTCATTCTTTCCCTGATCTTGCGCAAAGGCGATCTGTGGCAAACGTTACTCGTCTCAGATAAATCTCTTATAAAACGCTTAACCCGAAACCATGTCTTCAATGTCATCGTCTTAGGTCTATTTGCTTTTGCGTCCTTTAAATTAGGACTATATCCCGAAGAGACAAGCCATGGTTATGAACAGGGATTTCTCAATATTCTGATGGAAGCGTTCAAAGCGACATTCTTAAATATCGATGTATTGTGGAGAACAGCTCTTGGTTATCTTGTCTTTGGAACCTTGACGGACTATCTGGCAAAACGCACTAATGGGGAAACCTATTCTGTTAAGGCCTTGAAGGGTGTTTTGAAATACTCCTTGCTGAAGGGATTTGTGGTATTTACATTTTTTGTTATCATCAGTCCCTTTAGTACTTTTGTCCGTGTTGTTATATCGGGTCTCTTTCTTGGATATATTCTGCTTCGTATCCGATCCATGACATTTCATTCGGAGAATAAAGTTAAAGACAGTGCGTCATTGAGCCAGCGTACGTCGGAGATGTATTGGTTAACAAGGGTATGGCTCTTCGGACAAAATTATATTATTCAGGCTTTGGTCCCCATAGAACACCGGGCTTTGGCCAATGCAATCATTTCCCAGTTACACTCGCTTTACAACAGCTATGGGTTGCATGAACAGCGTGAGTCACTTATTGAGAGAAAACATTGGGTGGCTGCTATTGAAAATTCATTGTTCATACGTTGGTTGTTGCCGGTTCAGAAGGTCGTGCGCCGTAATAAACCTATCAACACGGTTTGGAAAAACTCCGCAGCTCTTATCATTCATGGGTTTATCGTACCGTTTGTGATGGTTTGGGAAGCGTTGAGTTTGAGTAAATTCAGGAAAGAGAAAATTGCTCCCGAAGAGCGCCTGGCAGAATTAATCCGCAAAGTTGGGGTAAGCCATGATCCGGAAGGATACGGTTATCTTGCTTTTGAGGAAGATGGTCCCGGCAGGGCACCCCGGTTCGGCAGGCCGATGGAAGAAGCAATTCAATCCATTGAACATTTTGTCCGACGGCATTATGGCGATAATCCGGAACA
>MHGP01000061.1:18615-23750 GCA_001805615.1 Omnitrophica WOR_2 bacterium RIFCSPHIGHO2_02_FULL_48_11 | reverse complement strand
TCAAATTAAAAAAGGGGAATATTCGGAAGTTTTTTTCTCGCAATCCAAGGAATTGCAAAATATCAGTTCCAAAATGATCATTTATCCGACACCCATTGAATATTGGGTTGCCACCACCGATTCAACTGATTTGCAATACTTTGAATCGGTTAGAGAACAGTTTGCTGAGTTGAGCTTATACGAGATTTTACAGAAATGCGCCGAAGAGTTTCCTCATGGAGTAGGACAATCAAATGCAATGACTAAAAGGGGGTATTCATATGTTTAAGCATAAAAAATGGATTTTGATTCTAATTTTAATTCCGGCCCTGACTGGATGTGCCAGTAAAAAAATAACCTATACAGCGGCCGGGAGTTTGATAGGAGCTGGAGGCGGGTATGCCATTGATCGTGATGGTAAAGACGCTGCTATTGGCGGATTAATCGGGGGAATCACAGGATCTGTCTTAGCAGATGTTCAGGAAAAGAGGGAGAACAAGAAGTACAACGAGGGATACGATCAAGGGTATACCCAAGCCCAGCTTGAAATTGCAGTTAAGAATTGGGATATCAATACCGGCAAGAAAGAGGATGAAGCATATTCCAAGTCATATCAGCGGATAAAGATTCCCCAAAAAGAGGTTAACGATGTTATGTACGAATCGCATTATGAAACTTTGGAGGTGTACCAATGAAAAAATGGGTCATTTTAGTTTTTATGCTTACCTTAAATACTTCAGTCGTTAGGGCCGATCCCACTTTGGCAATACTCCAGCAAACTGTTACTCAAACTGTTGAACACATCGAAAGGCTTCAAAAGGCTATTCAACAAATTCAATTGCTCCAAAGGCAGGTTCAGGATGTTCAGGGCATTCTTCAACTGGCCCAGGAAGCCGCGTTGGGAGCTGATGGCGTTGAATTTATCAGCAACTTTCGTAATCTTGTCCTTGAAACCAATGATCTTATTGAACAAATACAGGGTTATATTGACGGCAACCAAAATTTATCCGAAGAATGGCTGGGTGTTTTTGGGTCATTGGATAACTGGGTTGAGCAATCGGGCGAGTTTTTTGAAAGTATTGAAATGTCGGATTCCATTAATTCCCGAGGTTACAGAATAGCGGACGGTTATCAGGAGATTTATAAGCAAAATGCCGAATACGCGCAGCATTTGATTGACCATTCCAAAACAGTTAATGAGAAAGGGGCCCTAAAGCAGATCGCCGAAGAAATGGGCCATCTCATTGAGATGGAAAATCATTCGATTTATTTACTTTCGGAAATGCTAAGAGGCCAGAGTGTTGAGTATTCCAACGCGAACTTAAAGAGAAAAGAAGAGATCATAAAATTTGAAAGGGAGAACGAAGGCGTCCAGCGGTTCATGTCTTTAGTCACCAGCAGCGCCTTTAACTTGTAATGTTATGGATTTCATCATTGATGTTGTGAAAGGGGATTTAAGCAGAGTTTTATACGCCGGGCAGTTAATGCTCAGCGGTCTTTTTCTGCTTGCTGTTTTTACCCAATATATCGGGGTTGCACAGCATCAAGGCGGCTGGACGGGGTTATTGCTAAGGTTGGCTATCGGTTTTATTTTACTTCAAAACTATGTTTGGATCATGGACACGACCAAAGATATTGTCACCGGCGTAGACCTGATGATTAACCCCGATCAAAGTTATATTAATCAGTATGCTTCGATGAGCGATAACTTAAGACAGGAATATGAGGCTAATGTCCAGAAGAGTATTACATCGCAAATCCTTAATTTTGGGAAGAATACCATCCATAATTTGATCATTAACCTTTCGTTTATTTTCTATGCGGTCATTTCAAAGATTATGGAAGCAATCCGGTATTCCATTACGGCTATTCTTTATAAATTGGGGCCCGTTCTGATTCCTCTGATTCTATTTAACAGCACTAAGCGGGTTTTAAACGGGTGGTTTACCAGTTATGTATCTGTTTTGGCGTGGCCGATCCTATGGCATATAACGCTGGCGATTGCCGTTGCTATCAGCCAAAGAATAGGTTTAACAGGTGAAGGGATTGAATATTTTGTTGCCCTTAACTTTGCAATAGGTTTTGTGCTCATCTTTTCACCGATGATTATAGCCAGTTTAGCCGCTGGGGTAGGGATTGGGGCCGCGGCGTCTCTTGCCGGGGCCTTCGCTTCTAAGTCAGCTATCGATACTATTCGTCAAGGCGGCAGATTGGGAGTTTCAGCAACAGCCGGATCCATTACCGGAGGTATTCAAGCGGCTCAAAATAATTCCCAGCCCTTGCCGTTAACTTCAACCTTATCCGAAAGGTTAAAGAATATTATGAGTTCTGTAGGCAAAGTGTCTGCCGGAGCGGTATATGGAGGGATCAGGACAATAGCGGATAAAGCAGGGTACAGAGCGCCGGACATAGAAGCTACTTCAATTAAAAATATACGAAAGGGTATGAAAGGAATAAAAAAATGAGTGAACTTGCCTTTAATCGAATAATACTTGAAAAAAACAATCAAATATTGGCAGTTGTTGCCGTCGTTTCTTTAGGTTTGAATTTGATTCTCGCACTGACATTAACATTTTCGGTTAATAAAAGACCGCTTGTTGTTTATGAGGATTCGGGACAAATAACATCGCTGAAACAGACCAATTTTAAGTTGGACGAAGGGGTATTGGAAGGGTTTGTACGGCTGATCACAAAAGAATACCTTAGTTTTACGGCAGTATCCCTGCCGACACAGATTGAAGGTATTAAACAGTATTTAGCGGACAGTCCGAAGAACGCCATTCTTCAATCCTATAAGAAGAACGCAAAGAAGCTGCAGGAAGAAAACGTCTTTCATCAATACTCGATATACGGAATTAATATTACCAAAAAGAGCAATCCGTTCTTGGTAGAAGTCAGCGGTATTAAAACAGTCTATGCCAACGGAAACAGCAAAAACATTAAGGCCGCTTATATCCTTGAGATTCAGAAAATCAAACAGACCGCAGAGAATCCGTTTGGTTTGATCGTTTCAAAGATCACGGAGAAGACCGAGAAAGAAACGGAGGCCGCGAAATGAGATATTTTATTTTCTGCTTAATGATTTTTGTTGCTCAACCATCAATAGCCGCTGGACAAGACAGATATCTTCAGCCGAATAAAGTCTTTTATGAAGACCCGCAGGAAGAAGATGTTTTAAAGATCAATACAAGCATTGGTTTTACGACTGTTCTGGAATTTCCGGATAAACCGTCAATGGTGACGACCGGGGATAGTTCTTTGCTTCAAATTGAAGTGCCGAAAAATTCTAAAAATGTGCTTATTAAAGCATTAAGAGACATTGGCGAGACTAATCTTTTTGTTTTCACTCCTAATCAGCGGTTCAACTATAAGGTTATTGTCGGTGATAGGCAGGATGTCGATTATGTCGTTGATGTCAAAGAGGCAATGAAGAAGCAGAAAAAGACAATAAAGAAAGTACCGATCAATCAAATAATCAAAATGGCGCAGAATTATCGGGTTTTAAGAGATTCCGGCCAAATTAACCCAAGAATATTTGTTCAGAAAGATATTTTCAAGGAATACACCGGCCCTAATCTTAAACTAAAAGTCATTGAGGCGTTTTCGAATAAAGCCCCGCATTATCTTGTCCTTCATGTTGTCATTCATAATATCCAATACACACCTATTGAGTTAAATGACAAAAATTCAAATGTATATGTGAACGGTGAGAGATTTAAGCCAAAATTCGTTTTATTTGATTCGACAAAACTGATGGCACGACAGGAGACTGATGCCTGGCTCATCCTTGAGAATACATACATTTCTTTGGATAACCAATTCACGATGGGGGTAGGTGTTTATGATAAAGAATATATCTTTTAAGGAGCTATTGTTTAAAAAGGATCATGCCGGGAAACGTCAGCCGACCAGATTGGCTTGGAGCGTGGTCATTGTTCTTATATTTGGATCTTTCTTTGTGTCCAAAGAAAAGCCCAAAAAGTCTAAGCATGAAATTAAACAGGAAATAATCAAAGAACGTGAAATCATTGAGGCGTCCAATAGCAAGTCAAGCAAAGAAGAAAGACCTGCCGTGGATCTGTCAGACGCTTTTAATATTCCTGCCAGAATGAATTCAGCAATAGTTAAAAGTATCGGTGGAAAAGCAGACGCAAAGATCATTGTTTTTGATGCGACGAATAATTATCAATCCGACCAAATCACTCCATTAGGCAGTATGATTCAATGCTTGTTGATCCATAACATCGTTACCAATAACTTCAGCGCTCCGGTTATTGCCCAAGTATGGGAAGATTTTTATTTTGATGGAAAGCTGTTATTGCCCTTTGGAACAAGAATTTATGGAACGGCAAGGGCAGGCAAAGAGCGCGATCGTGTCCTAGTAGCCTTTCACACAATAGTATTTCAGGATGGAAAAGAAATTCCAATAAAGGCCCTTGGATTAAGCGCGGACGGTTCAGCTGGACTTACAGGTACTCTTGTATCGAAACAGAATAAAAAGCGAATTTTAATGATGGCGATGAATTTTATAAGCGGCATTGCCTTAGGCTTACAGGAAAAGGCCACAAATGCTGTGACCGGATTAACCGAAATTACGACAAATTCGCGTAATGCCGTTTTGGAAGGGGCGGCGAATACCTTTGAGAAAGAAGCGAGAATGCTTGAGAAAGAGATCAATGCCGCTGAAGGATATGCCATTATTCTCGCTGGAAATAAATTAATAGTTTATTTTGAAAAATCAACGGACGTTGAACCGCTCTAGGAGGGAAAGATGAAAATAAGAGTATTTCTAGTTTTTTTAATGTGCTTAGTTTGTTCCGGGTGTAAGACATTCGAAAGCTTCTTGAAGAAAGATGGATCTATTCCGGTCATTGCCGCGGCAAAACCCCGGGTTGAAACCGAAACGGTGTGGGTTGAGGCTAAGACCAAAAAAGTTTGGGTTAATCCGCATATTGATGAAGATGGCAATATGATCGATGGTCATTACAAATATGTCGTTCTTGAAGAAGGCCATTGGGCTTTACAGGAAATAGCACCGCAAGCGCCGCATCAATTAAAACAAAATGCGGTAGAAGAAGAATTGAAAAATGAGTGATAAATCTATTTTTATAGTCCTGATTTTGGTGCTGGGATTTTACAAATACCAAAACTTTATT
>MHGP01000061.1:17327-18503 GCA_001805615.1 Omnitrophica WOR_2 bacterium RIFCSPHIGHO2_02_FULL_48_11 | reverse complement strand
TTCGAATGTTACAACAGGGTATAAAATTTGATTCTACAGCCCAAAAGGTATCCTATCCGCTGATTGCATTTAATCTTCAGGAGTCTTTGGATAAATTCTACAAAGATAAAAGCAACATGGAAAATACATTTATAGGATTAAGCGCGGAGCAGTCCAATAAGGAAACAATCAGTATTCCGGACAACCAGCGTAGTCAGCACTTGCAGGTATTGGGAATGACAGGGACAGGGAAAACGACAAATATTTTTCTTCCCTTGATCTATCAGGACGCATTAAAAGGACGCCCCATTATCATTCTTGATGCAAAAGGGGAGATAAGTTTTATTAACCAATTAAACGCCGTGTTCCACAAAACCGGACGAAGCGATGATTTTTTGCTTTTTTCATTGTCCCATCGTGATAAATCCTGCACTTATAATCCTTTATATGTTGGGGAGTGTGATCCGCAGATAGTCATTGATGCCTTTTTTAATAATTTCAAAGATGAGAATTCTTTTTACCGAGAGACAGCCAAAACAATTTTTACCAATACTTTCTTTATATTGCATTCTTTGGGCAAACCCTTTACCCCTATGGATGTTTATACATATTTAACGAATCTTACCGCCCGCCAAGCCGTCAATAAACAAATCAAAGAGACAAACGAGACAGGAGCCATATATTTAACCTTGCTGAATACTGTTATTTCGAGGTTAATTGACCAGTATAAAGGATGGGAACACGTCATCACCGGATTCAATAATTATCTTCTAAGCCATCGGGACAGTATATTAAATGAAGATGACAGCGATATCATTCTTACGGATATCATCCGGCAGAGGAAAATCGTTTATTTTCAGCTTCCGACCAACGCTTATCCTATCCAGTCGGTCAGTATCGCCAGAATGGTTCAAGCCAATTTACGCTATATTTCATCTTTGGTTCAAATTGGACAGCTTCCTCAAGATATTCAGATCAGCGTTATTATTGACGAATATGCCTCTTTTGCCGAAGAAACGTTTGTGGAAGTGCTAAGTAAAGCAAGAAGCAGCGGGATGATGGTAACACTTTCTCATCAAAGTTTAAGTGATTTAAAAGCCATATCCGAACCGTTTATGAAACGTATAGATGAGAATACGTTAAATAAAATTTATCTCAAACAGACTGATCCGGAGCTTTGCGAACTCATTGCCAAAA
>MHGP01000061.1:2240-17228 GCA_001805615.1 Omnitrophica WOR_2 bacterium RIFCSPHIGHO2_02_FULL_48_11 | reverse complement strand
ATGAATTTCACTTTCCACCGGACAAAATTAAAAATTTACATAAGCACGGGCAAGGGTATTTTGTTTATCGCGGCAGCAATAGCCATCAATGTGTGAATTTTGGACGGTTTCAAGATATTAAAGAGATCCCATATACCAAAAAATCAAAGAAAAATAAAGTGAGCGGTTTAAAATTATTTGAAAAATATTATCTTGAAAGCCCGAAAGTAAGAATTAAAGAAAAACAATTATTGAAAGCTTGCTCTACTGCGGAAGGACGCATTGAGTGTGATTCTTGAGAATACGAGAGGTATTTAAAATGGTTACTATAGAGAAGAGATTCCTTAATGTCCCAGAGGTGGCCAAATACTTAGGTCTTAGTATTAGTGCTATTCGCAAATGGGTAAGGCTTGGCATGATCCCATTTAATAAGGTTAATGGTTCCATTCGTTTTGATATAGAACGTATTAATAGATGGATAGACCAAAAAAGCCATTCTTCAGACTGGAACTGACGAAAAAATCAGACGCCATTATTGAAATTGTTTACGAATGGTTTATACTAATAAGCAACGGCTTATTGGTAGTAAACCATTTGTAGGAAAGGAGGGTAGAGAGGAGAAACAAATGGGAACTACTTTTAGACGCGGTAAAAAATGGGGTATTAATTATATTGATGACCGGGGGAGACAAATTCGAAAGCTTGTTTCGCCCTACAAAGAAACTGCCCAACTCATTCTTAATAAGGTCGAGCTGGAAATTGCCGAAGGAAAATATCTGGATATCCGCAAGAGCAAAAAAATTCTGTTTGAAGATTTTGCTCAGCAGTATCTTGATACCCATGTAAAACTACAGAACAAAAACTTTGGCAACCAAGCTGATCTTATTAAGGGCCTAGTAAAGCATTTTAAAGGGCACTACCTTGACCAGATTGATCCGGTGATGGTACGAAAATATCTTTCGTTTCGCTTAAAGACAGTCAAACCTTCTTCAGCAAATCGCGATTTAATGATGTTGAAATCGATGTTTAATCGCGCAATAGAATGGGAGATTTTATTTAAGCCTAACCCAACAAAAGATATTAAACCTTTGCCCGAAAATAATGAGCGATGCCGATGGTTAACCGAAGAGGAACAGCTTCAACTTCTCGCAAATTGCCTAGGAATAGCTCGGGTGCTTGTCTTAATGGCCTTACAAACTGGAATGAGATGGGGAGAAATAAGAACACTTAAGTGGCGGCAGTCACCTCAAAGTAATTATGTGGATTTTGAGAATAACGTGATTTATATTCACGAATCTCAAGCCAAAAGTAAAAAATCCAGATACATTCCTTTGGGAGAAACGTTGAAAAAAGAGTTGCTAAATATTCCTCACCAGCCGAATACAGATTATATATTCCTTAACCCTCAAACTCACAAACCAATTGGGAGTTTGAAAAGGTCTTTTAAAACGACCTTGAAGAGGACAGGAATAGCCGATTTTAAATTCCATGATCTGCGTCATACTTTTGCTTCCAATCTGGTTTTAAAAGGCGTGAATCTGTATGTTGTCCAAAAACTGTTGGGACATGCAACTCCGAAGATGACTCAACGTTATGCTCATTTAGGTTCAGATCAATTAAGAGAAGCGATTGAAAAAATTGATATACAGCGAAATAGTGTTATGTATAATATTCCTTCAACGAAAAATAGCACAAATCTAGCACAAACGTGTATCAACTAAAAATGACCTCAATTGCGTTTTTCATTAATTATCTGAAATTAAACGAGTTAAACACTTTGGGCCGATAGCTCAGTTTGGGAGAGCGCCTGGTTCGCAATCAGGAGGCCGCGGGTTCGATCCCCGCCCGATCCATTTTAAAAAAGAGAATTGAGGGGCAGTTTGGAGAGCGCCTGGTTCGCAATCATACCAATTTTCCTCTTAACTAAAAAATTTATTTTTAGCGGAAATTGGTATTGTCCCGACTTCATCCAATCTCATTCTGTTATTAAATAGAAAAGTCGGGACAGGAGGCCGGCGGTTCGATCCCGCCTCGGTCCACATTAAAATTGTCACAAGTGACCAGGTCACCACGTCACACGTGAAAACTAAAAACGACTTGTGACCTGGTGTCGTGTGACTTGGTGACTTCATTTATGCATCGTTTTTTTTGTCCGCACATTCCAGCACAACAGACCGCCGCGACCTTGACCGACGCGCAAGAAATCCATCATTTAAAAAATGTCCTACGCCTGAAATCCGGCGACACCGTGACCCTTTTCGATGGAAAAGGGAGGGAGGCGCTCGGCATCATTCAAACCATCCAATCCGACGGTGTTGCTGTCCAAATTCAAAATATTAAAACGCCCGCGGCCGAAAATGCAATTTCCATTGCGCTGGCCTGCGCTATCCCGAAGAACGCCAAGTTCGAATGGATCATCGAAAAAACAACCGAGCTCGGCGTCACTGAGATCATTCCGCTGCAAACCCAGCGCAGCGAAGTCCGCCTGAACAGTGAGAAAGCGGATAAAAAAAACGCCCGCTATCAAACCGTTGCCCTCAATGCCGCCAAGCAATCCCAACGGGCTGACCTGCCCATCGTTCAAAAGGTCAGCAAGCTTTCCGACGTTTTAAAAACGCTCGACAAAAATACGCTGGCGTTAATCCCGCATTTAACCGGCCGGCGTGAAACCCTCCCGCAAGTATTCAAAAAATTAAAAAATCACAAACGGATCCTTTTCTTCATCGGTCCGGAAGGCGATTTCGCTCCGGAAGAAATCGATCAGGCCATCAAAGCCGGCTGTCTCCCGGTTTCTTTAGGCGCCACTGTTCTCAAAGTGGATACCGCGGCCATTTCCGCTGTCTCTTTCGCCCGTCTTTTCCTTTCCTCCGATAGATAATTTATACTAATATTATTACTCCCCACCAATTACAATTTAAGGAAGTCAGTATTAGACCTTTGCTATCTGGAAGAAAAGACCTGAGATTGACTTCCTCATTTTTTTTGGTTGCACAAAGGTCAATTAGTACGCTATAATTGGCAGTTCACAAATCATACATTTAGAGCCTGCCTACCGGCAGGCAGGGAGGAAAACATGTTGGAACAGAACAAAACGGTCGAACTGGAAAGCAAACGGAAAGCTCTGGATTTAGCGCTCACCCAGATTGAAAAGCAATTTGGCAAGGGCTCTATCATGCGCTTGGACGGGACGGCAAAGCAGGATGTCGCGGCGATCCCGACGGGATCTTTGGCGCTTGATTTAGCGTTGGGAATCGGCGGGATACCGCGCGGACGCGTGGTCGAAATTTACGGCCCGGAATCGTCGGGAAAAACAACGCTCACCTTAAGCATTATCAAGCAAGTGCAAGGCCTCGGCGGAACAGCGGCCTTCATCGATGCTGAGCATGCCTTTGATTCCAACTACGCCAAAACCGTCGGCGTTAAATTGGAAGACCTGCTCATTTCGCAGCCGGATACCGGGGAACAAGCCTTAGAGATCGCGGAGACGCTGGTGCGTTCCAGCGCTGTTGATCTCGTGGTCATCGATTCCGTGGCGGCTCTCACACCCAAAGCAGAAATCGAAGGGGAAATGGGCGATTCGCATATGGGACTGCAAGCCCGCTTGATGTCACAGGCCCTGCGCAAATTGACCGCAGCCATCAGCAAATCAAAAACCTGTGTGATCTTTATCAACCAGATCCGCATGAAGATCGGTGTCATGTTCGGCAATCCCGAAACCACGACCGGCGGCAACGCGCTCAAATTTTATGCCTCGGTGCGTATCGATCTGCGGCGCATCGAATCGATCAAGCAGGGTGAAGAATTCATCGGCAACCGCGTCCGCGCGAAGATCGTCAAGAATAAAGTCGCCGCACCATTTCGCGACGCGGAATTTGAGATCCTATTTAACGAGGGGATCTCGAAAGTCAGCGACATTCTCGATCTCGGTGTCAAATCTGAGATAATTGCCAAATCCGGTTCCTGGCTTTCGTTTGAAAATGAAAAGATTGGGCAAGGCCGTGAAACCGCCCGAAAATTTTTACAGGACAATCCGAAGATCTTAGCCAAAATCGAAAAACAAATTATCGCCAAACTCAAAAAATAACTATGAATCGTTGCATGTTCTTTCTAATTGTGTTTTTTGTTTGTTTAACCGCTGTTAACACGCCTGCTTTTGCCCAAACCGCAGAACCCAATCTGGTCACTGCCGTTGAGGATGTGGCCGGCCGTATCGGCCCAACGGTGGTCTCGATTGCCACCGAAAAGACCGAGCACTCTACTATGAGCGGCAGCCCTTTTCATGGCGGGCCGTTCCAGGACGAATTCTTCAATAAATTTTTTGAAGATTTCTTCGGAGAAATTCCGGAAAAAGAATTGAAGCGTTCCGGACTTGGCTCAGGGGTCATTATTGATAAGGAAGGTTATATCCTGACCAATGAGCATGTGGTAGGCGGAGCAGATAAAATCACCGTCACCTTATCCGACGGGCGGCAATTCAAGGGAACACTAAAAGGCACTGACCCGCGTTCGGATCTCGCGGTCATCAAGATCGATGCGCCGAACTTACCCGTCGCGGCCTTAGGCGATTCCGATACATTAAAGATCGGCCAGTGGGTGGTCGCGATCGGCAATCCTTTCGGCCATATTCTTTCCAATCCCGAACCGACCGTGACAACGGGAGTGGTGAGCGCTTTGAACCGTTCGCTGCCGCGTAACTCGCGCAACGACTCGGATTATTCTGATCTTATTCAAACCGATGCGGCCATCAATCCCGGCAATTCCGGCGGGCCGTTGGTCAATCTTTCCGGCGATATTGTCGGCATCAATGTTGCGATCTTTTCGACATCCGGCGGTTATCAGGGGATCGGTTTTGCTATTCCCGTCAATAACGCCAAACGGATCATTCAACAGCTGATCGAAGGCAAAAAAGTTGCCTACGGCTGGATCGGCGTCAGTATTCAGAATATCGACGAGCGCCTGGCAAAATATTTTGAGCTTCCGGCCAGCGAGGGGGTCCTCGTTGCCAAGGTTTTAGCGCAAGGCCCGGCGGAAAAAGCCGGGGTCAAGGACGGCGACATTATTTTGGAAGCCGACGGGAAAAAAATTCTCAATATGAACGCGCTCTTAAAACATATCGGCAGCGCACCGGCTGGCCAACCGGTCACGCTCACGGTTTTACGTGATAATAAAAAATTGGAAATTCCGGTCACAGTGCAAAAACGGCCGTCCTTTGATGAAGAGGGCGATATTATTACGGAGAGCGAAGCAGAAGCCGCACCGGAAGAAGCCAAGTCCTCCGATGAGTGGCGCGGGCTTGAGATCAAAGAGATCACTCCCAATTTAGCGCGCCAATTAAGGCTTCCCGAAACAGATGGTGTGCTGATCACCGAGATCCTTCCGGAAAGCCCGGCAGAGATCGGCGGCCTGCGGCAAGGCGACATCATCATCGAGATCAACAAAAAGCTGGTTAAGAACGCGGATGATTTTTACAAAGCCACTAAGAACGCCAAGGGAAGTTGCTTGATCCGGGTGTTACGCGGATATTTTGTCATTGAAGAAAAATAAATGAGCTTGGACGCGGCGAGGGACGAAAAAATAAAAGCGCGGGATACGATTTTTCGGCTGCTTAAATTTCGCCTGCGCAGCGAACAAGAAATTCGAACTAAACTGAAAACCAAGAAGTTCTCGGATGAAACAGTCAACAGCACCGTTCAATATTTTAAACAGCTGCAGCTTATTGACGACCGTCAATTTGCCAAAAGCTGGATTGCGGCTCGCCTCGCACGGCCACTCGGCATAAACCGTATCCGCTTTGAACTCAAAACCAAAGGTATAGCAGAAGATCTCATTAAAGAGCAACTCAACGCGATCGACGACACTTATTCGGAACTAGAAACTGTTTTAGAACTGGGAAAACGCCGCTTTGCCAAATATAAAAATATTGAACCAATGAAAGCCAAACGGCGCACTTTTGAATACTTATCCCGACGGGGATTTAAAACTGAGACCATCAGTAAAGCGATCCGGCAATTATGACGGCAAATGAAATCAGACAAAAATTCTTGGATTTTTTTAAATCCAAAGGACACACCATCGTCGCCAGCGATTCGGTCGTCCCAAAGGATGACCCCACGGTTTTATTCACGACCGCCGGGATGCAGCAGTTCAAGCGCCATTTTTTAGGCCACATCGACGGTTATACGCGCGCCGCGAGTTCGCAAAAATGCCTGCGTACCGATGATCTCGACAAGGTGGGCAAAACTCCCTGCCATCACACCTTCTTTGAAATGCTGGGGAATTTTTCTTTCGGCGATTATTTCAAGAAAGACGCGATCGCCTGGGCCTGGGAATTTTTGACTAAAGAAATGGGGCTGTCCGAAGACAAACTCTGGGTTTCCGTCTATAAAGACGACGCTGAAGCTTATAATGAATGGGTCAAACTTGGTTTCCCAAAAGAAAAAATCGTACGCTTAGGCGACAAGGATAATTTCTGGCCGGCCGAGGCCAAAGAAAAAGGCCCCAACGGTCCCTGCGGCCCGTGTTCGGAGATCTTTTTTGACTACGGTGTCAATCCGGATTGTAAAAGCAAAAAATGCGATCCGTCCTGCAACTGCGGGCGCTTTACCGAGGTTTGGAATCTCGTCTTTACGCAATACAATCGCAAAGACGGCGGGGTCTTAGAGCCGCTTCCGGGTAAAAACATCGATACGGGTATGGGCCTCGAACGCTTGGTCGCTGTCGTGCAAGAGAAGAAAAGCAATTATGAAACGGATTTGTTTGAGCCGATTATTAAAAATATTAAAGAAACATTTCCTGCAATCTCAGAAACAGATGCGAGAATTGTCGCAGACCACATGCGTGCGATTGTTTTTGCAATAGGAGACGGTGTTGTTCCATCTAACAAAGGAAGAGGGTTTGTTGTCAAAAAATTGATAACAACAGTATCAGATATCTTCTTGAGGCATACCGACGACCAAACTTATGTTCATAAGTTCGTTTCGCACGTTGTCACAATTATGAAAAATGTATATCCAAATTTAAGGAATAATGCGGAGGAAATTGAAGATTACGTTAGAAAAACAGAAGAAGATTATAGATCTGTATTCATAACACAGATCCCTAAATTGAAAACGCGCATTTGGGATATTGGCCAAACGAATCAATCGAGAGAAGGAAAGATAGCCGAGCTGGGAAAATTATTTTTCTTTTTTAGAGATACGTATGGCTTGAGTATTTCTACAATAGAGGAAACAGCCCTATCTTGTGGCGTTACTGAGAAAGCGTTAGAGGAAATAAGGGAAGGGTTAAATCGTATAGAACCGTTAATGGAACAGCAAAAAAACCGCTCCCGTGCCGGTAGCAAAATGACTGGTGATAGATTTGCAAACATGTTATTCAACTCAGCTTTAGCTGGTACCCGCCCGACTGAATTTGTCGGCTATGATCAAATAAAAACTGAAGCAAGAATCTTAAAATTATTAAGCACAACAGGAGAAGAACTATCTCGTCCCTTTCAAGGGGATGAGGTTAGAATTATCTTAAATAAAACACCTTTTTACGCTGAAAGCGGTGGACAGATCGGTGATACGGGTTATTTAACCGGTAAACATGGTAAAATCCGCGTTCTTGATACCAAGAAACAGGATGATATTTATCTTCACTTTGGAAAAGTCGAACAAGGCGAATTAAAAATTAATGAGACTGTTGATGCCAAGATCGATGAAGAACGCCGGCTATCGATCATGCGCAATCACACGGCGACGCATTTGTTGCAGTCGGCTTTGCGGGAAATTTTAGGCAGCCATGTTCAACAGCAGGGGTCGCTGGTCGCCGAGGATCGTCTGCGTTTTGATTTTACGCATCCTAAGGCTTTGACCAAAGAACAACTCACACAGATCGAAGCTAAAATTAAGGATCATATTTCGGACAATGATAAAGTCATGAAAGAAGAAATGTCGCTTGAAGAAGCCAAGAAAAAAGGCGCGCTGGCTTTTTTTGCGGAAAAATATAAAGACCAAGTCCGGGTCATCACCATCGGAAATTATTCCAAAGAATTTTGCGGCGGCACACACCTTAACTCAACCGGTGAAATTAAACAATTTATTATCTCGGGTGAAGGCGCGGTGGCCCAAGGGATCCGCCGTCTCGAAGCCAAAACCGGCTCCGGAGCTCAAGAATTCATCAAGGAACGCGAACAGAAAGGCCTGGATCGCAAACAATCTGAAGAAAAGCGCCTGCAGGAACTCAACGAGAAAAAGACAGCGGACCGGCAGCGGTTGGAATCTTTTAAGGATAGTTTTAAAATACTTATCGAGAAAGCCGATTCTATCGACGATACAAAGGTAATCATTTATACCGTTAAAGATTCCGATGCTAACCAGCTTAAAGAATTCTCAGATCTGGTTAAACAACAAGTTCCATCAGCTATCTTTTGTTCAGGAACGTCATCAGCTGGGAATGCATCAATAGTTGTTTACGTCTCAGCCGATCTCATAAAAAAGGGAATTAAGGCTAATGAGCTTATTAATGAAATCGCTCCTCTAATCAACGGCAGCGGCGGCGGGCGTCCTGAGTTAGCTCAGGCTGGCAGCAAAGAGCCCGCGAAACTAAACAGCGCCTTACAACAAGCAGCCAGCATCATCAAAGGAAAATTGAAATGAAAATTTTAAAGCAATCATCACAGAACATTCAAAAACTTTATGACCGCAGTATTTACGCGCGCAAAAAACATATTGAAGAAAAAGTCCGGCGGATCATCGAAGACGTGAAATTGAACGGCGATGACGCGGTCTTAAAATACACCCGGCGCTTTGATAAGGTCCGCCTGACGCCGCGCCAGCTCAAAGTGGAAGAAAGCGAGATCAGCGGCGCGTTCCAGAATATCACGAGCGATTTTGTTTCCAATCTCAAAGTGGTCATCAACAATGTTTCCATTTTTTATAAAAAACAGGTGCAACGGCCCTGCCGCATCAAGCAGGATGAAGGCGTTCTTTTAAAGGAAAATATTTTACCCATCGAATCCGCGGGAATTTACGTTCCTTCGGGGACCGCGCCCTTGGTCTCGACGGTGTATATGACGGTCATTCCGGCAAAGATCGCCGGGGTCAAACGCATTGTGATCATCACGCCGCCGGATAAGAACGGGCAGGTCAATCCGTATATCCTCGCGGTGGCCAATCTTTTGAAGGTCAATGAAATTTATCGTGCCGGCGGGGCGCAGGCCATCGCCGCGCTCGCTTTCGGCACCCGGACCATTCCGAAGGTCGACAAGATCATCGGACCCGGGAATATGTATGTGACCGAAGCCAAGCGTCAACTCTTCGGCTACGTGGACATTGATATGCTGGCCGGCCCGACGGAGCTCGTGGTCATCGCCAACCGCCACAGCAATCCGGATTTTGTCGTGGCGGACCTTGAGGCGCAGCTCGAACATTTGGGCGGACTGGCGATCTTGATCACCACGTCCCGAGAATTGCTGAAAGAAGTGCGCAAGCGTGTGGCCAAGGGATTTGGAATTTATGCCAAAAATATCGACGAGGCTGTCGCCATCGCCAACCGGATCGCGCCGGAGCATTTGCAGATCTTAACCAACAATCCTTTAGCGATCGCCAAACATATTAAAAATGCCGGAGCCGTCTTTTTGGGGCCTTACAGCCCGACGGCGCTCGGGGATTATGCCGCCGGTCCCAGCCATGTGCTGCCGACGTTGGGGACGGCCAAATTTTCTTCCGGGATCGGCATCTGTGATTTCGTCAAAAAAACGCACGTGATCTCTTATTCCAAACGTGCGCTGGAAAAATTGCGCGAACCGATCGACAAGATCGCCAATTTAGAAAGTCTTAAAAAACACGCGGACTCCATTCATGTCCGATTTGGAAAGGAATAATTTATGGCTACGAAAGCACGTAAAGCGAATCATGAACGAACAACTAAAGAAACAGTAATAAAAGTCGATTTAGTTATCGAAGGAACAGGCCAATTTAAACCTAAAGCACCAAAAAGTATTGATATAAAAAAACATAAAGGAATAGATTTCTTGTTCCATATGCTCGAACTTTTTACTTTCCATGGCTTGTTCGATTTGACATTAGAAATTAAAAAAGCTGATATTGGTGTAGATTTTCATCACACTAACGAAGACATTGGAATTGTTCTTGGAATAGTATTTAAAAAGGCCTTGGCGAATAAAGGAGGGATAAAACGCTTTGGTTCAGCTTTTGCACCGATGGAATCAACTTTGGGGCATACTGTAATCGACATTTGTGGACGTGGACATTCAGATCTTGAATTAAATGGTCAAACTGCTGACACAGCACCACATATTAATCATCAATATGATTATACATTTCAATATTTGCACCATTTTTTAGAATCTTTTGCAAAACAATTAGGTGCCACAATTATTGTTAATATTAAAAGGCCTGGAGGCTCTATCCCTGAGCTACATGAAGTTGTCGAAACCGTATTTAAATCTCTGGGCCTTGCGCTTGATCAAGCAACAACGATCGATCCTCGCCGAAAAACGGTGCCTTCAACCAAAGGAATCATTGATTGATCGCTATCATTGACTACGGTATGGGAAATTTACGCAGCGTGCAAAAGGCCTTAGAAAAGGTCGGCGCCCAGACTGTAATTACCCAAGACCCGGCGGAAATCAAAAAAGCACAAAAAATCGTTCTCCCGGGGGTCGGCGCCATGCAACCGGCCATGGATAAATTAAAAAGTTTGAACTTAATTTCCGTCATCGAAGAATCAGTCCGCCAAGGCAAACCGTTTCTTGGCATCTGTTTGGGCCTGCAGCTGCTTTTTGAAAAAAGTTCCGAAGGCGGGGACGTGGCCGGTTTAGGCATTTTATCAGGCACAGTGGAACGGTTTCAAAGTCTCAAAGTCCCGCACATGGGCTGGAACCAATTGCAGCTGGCGAATTCTAACTGTCCGTTGTTCTCGGGCGTGGAAAATGCGGCGAACGTTTATTTTTGCCATTCCTATTATGTGCGGCCCACGGATAAAGCGATCACGGCAACAACGACTGATTACGGCGTGGAATTTGTTTCATCCATTCAGAAAAAAAATATCTTCGGGGTTCAATTCCATCCGGAAAAAAGCCAGTCCATCGGGCTCAAGATCCTTGAAAATTTCGTTAAACTCCCGGAGGGTCAAACGTTATGATTGTTATTCCGGCAATTGACATTAAAGATGGAAAAGTCGTACGGCTCATGCAGGGGCGTTTTAACGATGTGACCCAGTATTCTGACGATCCCGTTAAGATAGCACAGCGTTGGGAAGGTGACGGGGCACAGTGGCTGCACGTGGTGGACTTGGACGGAGCACAAACCGGTGAACCCAAAAATATCGATATGATCAAACAGATCATCAAAGCCGTCCGTATTCCAGTGCAAGTGGGCGGGGGCATACGCAATATTCAAACAGTGAGCGAGCTCGTTGAGGCCAATGTGGCCCGCATCGTTTTAGGAACGCGGGTCATTCAAGACCAGCGGTTCCGTGAAAATATTTTAACCATCAGCGCTGAGGCTGAAAAAATTGCGGTGAGCCTCGATTGCTCCAACGGCCTGGTGGCGCAACGCGGCTGGACCGAAGTTTCCAATATCAAGGCGGTTGACTTTGCCAAAGAACTCGAACAATTAGGGCTCAAATGCCTTATCTATACGGATATCGCCCGGGACGGGATGCTGAGCGGGCCCAATATCGCCGGCCTTAAAGAAATTCTCGATGTCGTCAACATGCACGTCATCGCATCCGGCGGCATCTCGGGCATAAACGATCTACAAAAACTTTTAGATTTGAAAGATAAAAATCTCATCGGTGTCATCACGGGCAAGGCGATTTATGAAGGAAAACTTGATCTTAAAGAAGCGATCCAACTCTGTGCAAAAGAATAATACCGACATGCTCACAAAACGCATCATCCCGTGCTTGGACGTGAAAGACGGCCGGGTCGTCAAGGGGGTCAATTTTGTTCAACTGCGCGACGCCGGGGATCCGGTACAGATCGCGCAAGCGTATAACGAAAATAAGGCGGATGAAATTGTGTTCTTGGATATTACGGCGAGTTTTGAAGAACGGCCGATCTTCTTGGACATCGTGCGCCGCACCGCCGAAAAAGTTTTTATGCCGTTGACGGTGGGAGGGGGCATCAACACCGTGCAGGATATCCGCGAATTGCTCAAGGCCGGAGCGGATAAAGTTTCGATCAACACCGCCGCGGTCAAAAATCCCAAACTCGTCCAGGAAGCGGCCAACCAATTCGGCAGCCAATGCATCGTGGTGGCGATCGATGCTAAAAAGATCAACAACCGCTGGGAAGTGTTCACCCACGGCGGCCGCACCTCAACGGGAAAAGACGCGGTGGAGTGGGCCAAACACGCGGCAACTTTGGGGGCCGGCGAAATTCTTCTGACCAGCATGGATTATGACGGCACCAAGAACGGCTATGATATCGCGCTCACCCAGGCGATCTCGCAAGCGGTCAATATCCCGGTGATCGCCTCAGGCGGAGCCGGAAAGCTTGAAGACTTCTGGGAAGTTTTAACAAAAACCGGTGCCAACGCGGCGTTAGCCGCATCGGTATTTCATTATGGAGAAATGCAGATCAGCGATGTTAAAAATTATCTTAACAAAAAAAATGTAAAGGTCCGACTATGAGCGATGCTAAACTGGAAAAAATCAAGATCACCCCGCGCACTTTGAGCAAACTCCGCTTTAATAAAGACGGCTTGATCCCGGCGATCATTCAGGATGCGGCCAACAAAGACGTTTTGATGTTCGCTTTCATGAATCTGGAGTCCATCAAGCGCACCCTCAAGCTGGGGAAAACCTGTTTCTGGTCGCGCTCCCGTCAGGAATATTGGGTGAAGGGCCTGACCTCAGGCCATTTTCAATTTGTCAAAAGCATCGCTTATGACTGTGATTGTGATTGTTTGCTGATCAAAGTCCGGCAGATCGGCGCGGCCTGTCACACCTATAAACGCAGCTGCTTTTATAGAAAAATACAATAGCTCATAGCTGATAGCTCATAGTCCTTAGCAAATACTATGAGCCATGAGCCACGAGCCACGAGCTAATTATGCTCTATCCGTCAGAAAAAGAATTTCTAAAATTAACTAAAAAAGGGGACCTCATTCCCGTTTACCGCGAAATTTCGGGAGACCTCGAGACCCCGGTCTCGGCGTATTTAAAGATCGCCAAGAGCGCCAAATATTCTTTTCTGCTCGAATCCGTGGAAGGGGAAGAAAAGGTGGCGCGCTTTTCTTTTTTAGCTAAGAATCCCGAATTGATTCTAAAGAGCAAAGGATGCTCCATCGAGATCACCCGCTTTGCCAACGGCCGCGTGAGCCGCACGTCGAAACCGATCGATGAAACACCACTGACCTTTATCCGCGAGATCATGGCGCAATACAAATTCGTCGCCAACGAGAACCTGCCGCGTTTCTGCGGCGGCATGGTCGGCTATATCGGATACGACGTGGTCCGCTTTTTTGAAAAATTACCCGCCAACACACTGGATGATTTAAAAATTCCCGATATGCTTTTGATCTTAGCAAAAGACTTGGTCATCTTCGATCATGTGCAGCACAAGATCAAGGTCATTGCCTGTGTTACGGTTCAGCCCAAAGATTCCATCAGCAAAAAACGCCGCGCCTACCAAAAGGCCGTTGCCGAAATCGAACAAACTGTCACGGAACTCAACAAGCCGCTGAACGTTCATCCTAAAGCCGGCCGGGTTCCCGCGTTAAAGATCCGTTCCAATTTCTCAGAATCCCAATTTAAAAATATTGTGACCGCCGCCAAAAAAGATATTCGCGACGGCGAGATCATCCAGGTCGTTCTATCGCAGCGTTTCACGGTCAAAATCCACACCGACCCGTTCAATATTTACCGCTCCTTGCGCACGCTCAATCCCTCGCCGTATATGTATTATTTGAACTTTGACGGGATCAAGATCGTGGGTTCATCCCCGGAACTTTTGGTCCGCTGTGAGGACGGTATTGTCGAGACCCGCCCCATTGCCGGTACCCGTCGACGAGGAAAAAACGAATCGGAAGACGCGGCCCTGGCCCAGGACCTTTTACGTGACCCCAAGGAAAAGGCGGAACATATCATGCTCGTGGATCTAGGCCGCAATGATCTGGGCCGGGTCTGCCAGCAAGGCACGGTCAAGGTCTCGGAATTCATGATCATCGAAAAATATTCACACGTCATGCACATTGTCAGCAATGTCAAGGGAAAATTGCGCAAGGATAAGGACTCCCTCGACGTTTTACAGGCCGCTTTTCCCGCGGGAACGGTTTCCGGAGCCCCTAAAGTACGGGCCATGGAGATCATTGAAAATTTGGAGAACGTGGCACGCGGTCCCTATGCCGGTTGCATCGGATATTTTAGTTTTTCCGGAAACCTTGACACTTGCATAACTATACGTACAATAGTGGTCAAAAATAACACGGCCTATGTCCAGGCCGGGGCCGGTATCGTGGCTGATTCGGATCCCAAAAAGGAATATCAAGAAACCGTGAGCAAAGCCAAGGCCCAAATCATGGCCATTGAAAAAGCGCATCAAAGTTTTTCATAAACCATTTATCAACGCAGCGCAAACGAAGGAGAAAACACAGAATGGAAGTTCGAATCCGGTTACAAAAAGCAGGGAAGACTGCTAACAAACATTATAACTACCGCATTGTCGCGATCAACCGCACGGCCTCACGCCAAGCAGACAATCTGGAAATCCTGGGGTATTATGATCCGTCCAAAAAACCCGCCTCGATCTCCATCAACCGTGAAAAGTTGAACCAATGGGTCAATAAAGGCGCGGTTATGAGTGATACGGTGCGATCGCTCATCAAAAAAGTAAAATCCTAATTTCTGTTTCTACCGAAAGGACGTCTTATGTCTCCCGACCAAACGGCCAGTCCGCTCGTACAATTTGTTCCGGGGCTTTTGATTTTTGCGGTATTTTATTTTCTTTTGATCAAACCGCAGCGTGACCAGCAAAAAAAACAAAAAAACATGCTGACC
>MHGP01000061.1:0-2232 GCA_001805615.1 Omnitrophica WOR_2 bacterium RIFCSPHIGHO2_02_FULL_48_11 | reverse complement strand
CGATGCCGTCGTAACGTCCGGGGGCATTCATGGAACCGTCGTGAACGTCAAAGACACGACCCTCATCCTGCGCGTGGATGAAAATGTAAAGATCGAAATCGACAAAGAAGCCATCACTACCGTTACCAAAGTTGCTTAAAGAGATAAGGGGTCATCTATGGAAAAAAACTTGCGAAATCGCATCTTGCTGATCCTCGGTGTTATCGTCGCCGCTATTTTGTTTGGGTTTCCGCTAGATAAACGGATCAATCTCGGTCTGGATCTAAAAGGCGGCATGCACCTGGTTTTAAAAGTTGAAATTGAAAAAATTGCCGCGGGAAAACAGGATGATGCGGTCTTGCGCGCCATCGAAATTTTACGCAATCGGATCGACAGTTTAGGTGTCGGCGAAACTTTGATCCAGCGCCAAGGACAGAGCGAAATTCTCGTCCAACTTCCCGGGGTGACTGACCGCGATACGGCGTTGGCGATGATCGGAAAAGTGGCGCTCTTGGAATTTCGTATGGTCAAATCCGACCCGAAACTTTTACAGGAAGCGATCGCCGGCAATGTCCCGCCAGGCTATATCCTCCGGTACTCCAAAGATGATAACCAACCGCTCCTATTATTTGACCAAGTTGCCCTGAAGGGCGAACGTATTAAAGAAGCCCACGTTGGTTTTACCAAAATGAGCAAACCGAATATCTCCTTTGCGCTCGATGATCAGGGGACAAAACAATTTGCCGATTTGACGCGGAATCATGTGGATGAAGAGTTGGCCATTATTGTGGATGACGTTGTTTTATCCGCTCCGAATATCAATGAACCTATCCTGGGAGGAACCGGGGAGATCACCGGCCAATTCACCTTTGAAGAAGCTTCACAATTAGCGCTGCAGCTGCGTTCCGGTTCACTGCCCGCACCGATGCACGTTGAAGAAGAAAGGACCATCGGGCCTCTCTTAGGAAAAGATTCTATCAGTAACGGCATCAATGCTTCGCTCATCGGCACGGCCGGTGTTTTGATTTTTATGGTGATTTACTATCTGACCGCCGGGATCATTGCGGACATTGCCCTGTTGGTTAATCTGCTCTTGATCATCGGAATGATGGGCTTTTTAAGCGTCATGATGCCTGAAGCCCAAATCACCCTGACTTTGCCCGGTATCGCTGGTATCATTTTGACTCTGGGCATGGCCGTTGACGCCAACGTCCTCATTAATGAGCGCATCCGGGAAGAACTTGCCAACGGACGCACCTTGCAAGCGGCGATCAACAGTGGCTTCAACCGAGCCTTCAGTGCCATTTTTGATTCCAACATCACGACCTTGATCGCGGCTTTTTTTCTCTTTCAGTTCGGATCAGGACCGATCAAAGGATTTGCGATCACGCTGGCGATCGGTCTCCTCTGCAGTTTATTCTCGGCACTGGTTATCAGTAAAACTATTTTTGAAATTCTCTACCATGCGCGCCTGATCAAATCCCTCCCCATGCTGCACATCTTTCCCAACCCTAAGTTCGATTTTGTGGGAAAGCGTTATGTCTTTTTTGTGATTTCGATCCTGATGATTGGTTATGCCATTTTTGCCTTCATTTCCAAGAAGGAAACCGCCTACGGGATTGATTTTGCCGGCGGACAAATTCAGGAATACCGTTTCAGTCAACCGGTAGAGGTGGACAAGCTTCGGCAGATCTTTAAAGACACCGGCTTGCCTCAAGTGAGCATTCAACAGTTTGAAAAAAGTCCGGAAAATGTCATCATCCGTACCAGCGAAGACACCTTTGACCAGGTCAGAAAAATATTCACTGAAAAAATGCCGGAGAACCGTTTTGAGGTCATGCGCGTCGAAAAAGTCGGCCCGGTCGTCGGACAGGCACTGCGCACCAAAGCCCTTTATGCGATTATCTGCGCGCTGGGGGGGATACTTCTCTACATTTTTTATCGCTTCAAGCATTTTGATTTTGCCATGGCCGGGGTCATCGCCCTTTTTCACGACATCATCCTGGCAGGAGGGCTGCTGGTCGCCCTGGGAAGGCAAATCGATTTATTGGTAGTCACCGCGCTTTTGACCATCGCCGGTTACTCCATCAATGACACGATCGTCACTTATGACCGGGTCCGGGAGAACATGACCAAATCCAAACGGCCCAATTTACCCGAGATCATTAATCTCAGTATCAATCAAACATTGGGACGGACGATCTTGACAACCAGTGTCACTATGCTGGCGGTCCTGGCCTTATATTTTCGAGG
>MHGP01000060.1 GCA_001805615.1 Omnitrophica WOR_2 bacterium RIFCSPHIGHO2_02_FULL_48_11 | reverse complement strand
CACGCAAGGGATCCCTTGATTCGAGAGATCCACCATGACACTTCCCGAATCATCGCCGCCGCTAATGACCAAAGCATCGATGCCGAACTTTTTTAAACCTTGCTTGATGCGTTCATATTTTTTGTCGTCTTCGATCTTTTTAATTTTAACGCGCGAGTTGCCGGCCTCTGACCCGGCCAGGTTAGCATCGATCTTATCCGTACGATCAGCGGTCAGCTCAACCAATTTGTCAAAATCGAGTAAATTATAAAGCCCGGCATAGCCGTTGGGAATAATATAGCAGGTAAGGCCTTGCGCCTGCGCCATCAAGGCTGCGCCTTTGATGACGCCGTTTAATCCGCCGCAATCTCCGCCGCTGGTGATAATACCGATCTTTTTCATAATGACTAACTCCTTTTTAAGCTATCAGCTTTCGGTCGTCAGCTTTCAGCTAAAACTTTAGCTGTTGGCTGATAGCTGAAGACTGATGACTAATTAATTTTTCGCCTGCGCTAACATTTCCTTGGCATGCGAAATCGAGATTTGACTTTCGCGTTCACCGCTCATCATCTTGGCGATCTCCTGCACGCGCTCTTCTTTATTTAAAACAGCCACGGTCGTGATCGCCCGCCCGTTCTTAACGCTTTTTATGATCTTCACATGCTGCTCGGCAAACGAAGCGATCTGGGGAAGATGAGTGATCAAGATCACCTGGCGGTTCGCCGAAATTTCCTTCAATTTTTTTCCCGTGATCGTACCTAAACGCCCGCCGATCTGCGCATCAATTTCGTCAAAAATGAGTACGGGGATCGGATCCACTTTCATCAGGGCTTTTTTAAGCGCCAGCATCACCCGCGCCGCTTCTCCCGACGAGACAATTTCCGCCAGCGGCTTTAATTCCACCCCGGCATTCGGACTGATATAGAACATGACCTTGTCCTGGCCCTGCCCGTGGAACTCGGTCCCGGCAACCCGCGCCTCAAACTGCACATGCTTGATGCCCAGTTCCGTTAATTCTTTCTCAATGGTCTCTTTTAAAGTCAGGGCTGTTTTCTGCCGTTCTTTCGTTATTTTTTGCGCGGCCTGCTTTAACTTTTTCTCGACGAGTGCAATTTCGCTCTGCAATTGCGAATTATTTTCCTCAAAATTATTCAAAAGTTCATAACGCTCTTTGGACTTGGCATAAAATTCCTGCGCGTCCTTGACCGTCGGGCCGTATTTGCGGATGAGGTTCTCATAAAGATCACAGCGGTCATTGACCTCTTTGGCCTCTTCGGGAGAAAAGGAGAGACTGAGGAGATAATCCCGTAATTCGCTCAAGAGCTGTTCGCTGGTTTCCTGCACCTGGCTCAACTGTTCCGTCCAACGGCCGGTATTTTCATCGACCTGATTCAAATGCCGCATAACGCTGAAGGCCTGGCGCAATTGGTCATTCATGCCGGAACCGTCATTCTCAAACAATTGTACCAACTGATTGGCCTGTTCAAATAATTTTTCCGCATTATTTATTTTCGTCTGCTCCTGCTGTAACTGGGCATAAATGTTCTCGTCCAAGGGAACTTGCGATAGTTCTTTGACCTGATGGCCTAAGAGGTCCAATTCGCGCTCGCGGGAGGACGACATGTCCTGCAATTCGTTTAATTTTTTCTTTAACCGGGAATATTCCTCATAGACCTTTGCATAATCCGTTTTAAGCGAGTCAAATTTTGTCAGCCGGTCGAGAATATCCAAATGGGAATCTTCGTTCAAAAGAAGTTGATGATCATGGGCCCCGTGAAAATCAATAAGATGGTTCCCAATCTCTTTCAATTGCGCAACAGTGACCGCAAACCCGTTGAGCTTGATCTTATTCTTGCCATCCGGAAGATAGGAGCGTTGAATGATCAGCGTGGGGTCCTCTTGGGTCAAATATTCGGTAAAACTGGGGTGCGTGCGGAATTCTTTCTTGGACAGATCAAAAACCGCCTCGACCGTGCAGGGAAGCGCGACATCCCGGATCAGGGACGTGCTGAAACGGTCCCCCAGGGCATAGCGCAGAGCATCAATAATGATGGATTTTCCGGCGCCGGTTTCACCGGTCAAAATATTTAATTCATTGCAAAATTCGACGGCGAGCTTGTCGATAAGACCGAAATTATGGATGGATAATTGGAAAAGCATATAAAACCTTTAACTCACTAAAATTTACTTTTGTAATATACCGTATCGTACCAAATTCATTTTTATTTGTGAAGACTTTTCATTCAATACTTGTTTTTCTTTAATATTTCGAATATATTAAGGCAGGTTACAACAATTTGATTCTTTACAGTTTTTTTAAAATCTGATATATTTAATCACTCTTTTTATGAATTTATTCGGCTTCAACATACGCTGGCGTAGCTCAGCTGGTAGAGCAGCTGATTTGTAATCAGCGGGTCGGGGGTTCGAAGCCTCTCGCCAGCTCCATATTTCTTTAAGGAATACACGGGCAGATACCCAAGTGGTCAACGGGAACAGACTGTAAATCTGTTGCGCTTGCGCTTCGGAGGTTCAAATCCTTCTCTGCCCACCATTTCACAGTTCTCCGCGGGCGTAGTTCAGTGGTAGAACTCCAGCCTTCCAAGCTGGTAACGTGAGTTCGATTCTCATCGCCCGCTCCATCTGAGATTTATTCCATCTCATCTTTATATTTCTCAAAAAACAATTTCTTTTTTATCCGTTGTATGTATAATAAATTCAACTTTATAGACGGATAAATCTTTTTTATACTTATGAAAGTCACGCTTCTTATCCCCACACTCAACGAGATCACCGGCATGAAAACCATCATGCCCAAGGTCGCCAAAGACTGGTGCGACCAGATCCTCATTGTGGACGGCCAATCGACTGACGGCACGATCGAATACTCCCGGCAGATGGGCTATGAAGTCGTTGTGCAAAAGAAAAAGGGGATGCGCCACGCCTATATGGAGGCCCTGCCGCACGTCAAGGGGGATGCGATCCTTACCTTCAGCCCGGACGGCAATTCTATCCCGGAATTAATCCCGGAGTGTATTGCCAAGCTTAAAGAAGGGCATGATATGGTCATCGTCTCACGGTATAAAGCTGGGGCCAAAAGCTACGACGACGATGTGGTGACCGCATTCGGCAACAAACTCTTTACCACCCTCATCAATCTCCTGCACAAAGGGCACTATACGGATGCGATGGTGATTTACCGGGCTTACCGAAAAAGCCTCATCTCGGAACTTGACCTGGATAAAGACGCCAGTTATGAAAAAGAAGAAAAACTTTTCAAAACAACTGTCAGCTGGGAACCGCTGCTTTCCATCCGCTGTGCCAAACGACGCTTAAAAGTTGCCGAGATCCCGGGAGATGAACCGGCCCGCGACGGGGGAGAGCGAAAGCTCCAAGTCCTACGCTGGGGCGCGGCATACTTATTTGAGATCTTCCGCGAAGTCTTCATTTGGAAATAATTTTTATCCGCCTACCGTAAACGTATGCCTGAGAAGCTCAGAATCTCGAAATTCCTCCAAAGCGATTGGATTCTCGCGTCCTTATTATTCGCCATTTTTTTTATCACTAATGGTTACATCTATGCCTGGGATGACCAGCACCTGGAGATCCCGCTTTTAAAAAGCCTCATCGATCCCAGCTTGTATCCCGGGGACTATTACGTCCAAAGCCTCAAAAACAATTTCCCATCGCTCTTTTATGCCATCCTGGCACGGTTCATCACGACCGACCAAGTTCCAGGGGCGTATTTTATCCTCTATGTCGTTTCGCGCTTCTTCTTATTTTTCTGGATGTATAAACTTTGGCATTTTATTTCGCAAAAAAGATCGGCCGCTTTCCTCTGTGTCGCCGTTATTATTCTCTTGGGCAGGGTGGAGGAATTCCTTTACCGGACGTTTTCGCATCAGGAATTTGCGTTGGCCATCATCATGGCGGGAATTTATTTTTTCTATCGCGAGCGGCTTGTCTTAGCCGCACTGATTCTGGGGGGGGCCGCAAATTTTCACGCCCTTTACAGCCTTTTTCCGATGATCTACTTGAACGTGTTCGTGTTAATCTTCCTCAAAGAATCCAAATGGAAAATTTTCCTGAAATCCAATCTGGCCTTCCTTTTAGCGGCATCGCCGGCCATGTTCTTGATCATAAAAAAATATGCGGCGGGTTCCGTATCCGTTCCGCCGCCCCTTGCGGAATGGCTCGATCTTTACCTGCTGACCTGTTCACAAAATTTTATCTTTCAGGACATCTCCCTGGAACAGGTGGTAAGCAATTTAAAAACATTTTTTATCGCCGCGCGGAAATACCTGTTCCTCATTTTGCTTTATACCGTCAATCTTATCTATTACCGACCGTTTGAAAAAGATCACAAAATTTATGCGATATCGGTCAGCGCCGTTACCATGCTGGCGATCTCTTTCGTCTTTACCTATATTTTCCCGAACCGCTTCGTGATCGACCTGAATCTCATCCGCAACATCCAATATCTGTTGTTTTTTTATACGGGATACGTGACCTTGCTGTTTTTGGAGAAAACTCTTAACGGAAAAATGCTCTTCGGCTTTTTGTTAGGCTTTTTATTTATGCTGCTGCGCATTCCCAGCCTGGACCATTACACGCCGACTTATTTCACTTTAGCCGTCATTATCACCGCGTTCTTATTCCTCCATGGCCTCTGGACCTGGCTGGATAAAAGGCCGCGCGTGGCCTTAACGCAGCGCTATCTTTTTCTCATTATTCCGCTCCTCGTGCTTTTCTGCGCCTATTCCTTTTTTCATTACCGTTATTTAAAGATCGTCCAGTACGGCCCCGGCTTCTGGCAAATCCAACGCAATTGGATCGATATGCAGAAATACGTCAAGCAACATACTCCCCAAAACGCGCTCCTGCTTGCCCCCAACGACACGGAAATGGGGGGGTTCCGCATTTTTTCGGAACGCTCAATCGTGGTCTGCTATCGCGATTGCGGCATTATCGGTTTTGATTATCCGGCAGCGGTCGAATGGAAAAAACGGCTGAAAGACGTCGAAGGCTTCTGTGTTCTCACCAAGGATCAGCGGGCTCTGCAGCAAGCCCTCATCAAAGCTATCCTCCAATACAAAGTCAATTACATCGTTTTTATGCGCTATACCGAATCCCGCGAGGATGTCCCGCTGCTGGAAAAACTTTATGAAAACGAGGTTTTTTCTCTCTACAAGGTCAAAACCAATCCTGTGCTAAATCCCGTTAATTGATTTTGAATCCTGATAATTTAACTTGAACCGCCCTCTTTCTCCGATATAATCATTGAGGAATAAGGACAAAGGAAAATTGGGATGACCAAAAAAATTCGCACAATCGGCATTATCGGAGACGGCGGGTGGGGGACGACGTTGGCAGTACATTTGGCCCGCAAGAAATACCCAGTCACCCTCTGGGGCGCATTCCCGGACTATACCCGGGAAGTAAAAAAAAGCCGTATTAACAGAAAATTTTTGCCCGGCATCAAACTTCCCGCCAACATCCGGCTGACCGCTCAGCTGAACGATGCGGTCATCGGCATGGATTTAGTTGTCTTAGCGGTCCCTTCGCAATATCTGCGCAGTGTTCTTAAAAAACTTAGCGCGTTCGATTTTTCCCAAAAGATCATTTTAAGCGTCATCAAAGGGATC
>MHGP01000059.1 GCA_001805615.1 Omnitrophica WOR_2 bacterium RIFCSPHIGHO2_02_FULL_48_11 | reverse complement strand
AGGTTATGCGCCCGCAGGCTGCTGCCCGTTTCAGTCAGCTCAACCACAGCGTCGACGAGACCGGTCGCCACTTTGACCTCGGTGGCCCCCCAGCTGAACTCGACAGCGGCCTTCACTTTATTTTTCTTAAGATAATTACGGGTCACATTCACCAATTCGGTCGCGATGCGCTTGCCTTTTAAATCTTTGACGGACCTGATCGAAGAATTTTCCGGAACCGCCAAAACCCAGCGCACCTTGACCGCGCTCTGCTTGGCATAATAAAGTTCAGCTATCCTCTCGACTTTGGACTCGTTCTCCAGGATCCAATCCGCACCGGTAATACCGCAATCCAAGGTCTGGTCCTCAACGTAACGCGACATCTCCTGCGCCCTTAAAAGCACCGGTTCGATCTCCGCATCATCGATGTTCGGCAGATAAGAACGGCTGGAGACATACACCTTAAACCCCGCCCGCTCAAACACCTTGATTGTGGCCTCCTGCAGGCTCCCTTTGGGCAATCCTAACTTTAACTTTTTCATCCCAATTTTCCTTTCACTACCCAATTTTGAAGAAATTGGGATAGTACTTATCACGTCTAACAACTATGATCATGAAGGAAAATAAGTACATAGCGTTATCCTAAAAATAAAAAATGATTTCTGAAAAACTGCGGCTATTATACAGTCCACAAAATTTATTGTAAAGAAGTTCTTTATCTCTTGAAATCCCTTCCGCAAAATCGCTTGTCAAAGCAGATTTTCATAGATATAATTGACCCTTCAGATGTCTTCTCTAATACTATAACGCAGGATAAGGGAGCTGTATGCTTAAAATCTTACGCAAAAAAGGTGTGGCTAAAAAAATCCTCTGGGGCATTGCCGTCGTCATCATTATTACGTTTGGCTTTTTTGGGACCGCCAATTATCTCAGCGGCCCCCAAAGAGGTCCCACCCATGCGGGAAAGATCTTCGGCCGCAAGGTCTCCCTCGAAGAATATGAACGCAGCTATCAACACTCCCGCCTGCAGGCGCTTCTTAAATACGGAGAAAATTTCAACAAGATCAGCCAATTCCTTGATCTAGATTCAGAGACCTGGGACCGTTTGATCCTTTTGGAGGAAGCGAAAAAACGGGGCATCAAAACCAGCGATGCAGAAGTGGTCTCCACCATCCAGGAATTTCCTTTTTTTCAAAGGAACGGCCGCTATGACCCTACCTTATACGACAATATCATCCAATATGTTTTTAGAACCCAGCCGCGCGAATTCGAAGAAAGCATCCGCGATTCCGTTAAACTCAAAAAAATTTATGAACACGAGACCGCGCTGGTCAGCATCACGGAAGAAGAAGTCCGCAAGGCCTACCAGGAACAGAACGAAAAAGTTCAGATCAGCTATATTTTATTCTTACCCGAGACTTATATAGGGCAAGCCGCTTTTGACGCGACCAAGGCACAGGAATATTACACAGAGCACAAAAATGAATTTTGGGTGCCGCTCAACGTCGACATCGAATATCTGCAGCTCGAATACCCCGAGAACATCACTGAGGAACAAAAGGGCGCCATCGCCGTCCAGGCGGAAACGATCTCCAAAGAACTTACGGAGCAGCCGGACTTAAGCGTTGTGGCTCCCCGGCACGGCTTGACCGTCAACACAACGGGATTCTTCAGCCAAGAACAGCCGAATTTAAAGATCGGCTGGTCCTACGAGTTGCTGCAAAAAGCCTTCCAATTGACCGTCGGAGAGATCAGCGCACCGATCGAGACCCCCCAAGGCTACTATCTTCTCAAATGCCGCGAACGAAAAGAAGGCTATATCCCCGAGTTCGGCGAAGCGCAAGAAAAAGTCAAAGAGGCGCTTTTACTCGTCGAAGCGCAAGAGATCGCCCACGAGCAGGCCCAGCAGAAATTGCCCCTCATTAAAGAAAAACTCAATCCGCCAGCCGTTGATTTCAACCAAACAGCCAAGTCCTTGGGGCTGCAGGCTGAACAAACCGCCGTGTTCTCCCGCGGCGAGTATTTACCCAAGATCGGAATTTCGAAATCATTTCAAGATACAGCTTTTGGTCTGACCGAAGATAACCGCTTAAGCGGGGTGATCGAAGTCGGGAAGGGTTACGGGATCCTGCATCTCGATTCCTACACATCCATCGATGAAGATCAATTCACCAAAGAAAAAGCAACACTGAGCACTTCCTTCTTGGCGCAGAAAAAGGCAGAGCACTTCAACGAATTCATGACCAAATTGAGATTAAAGGCCCGGCTGGAAGATCAGATAGCTCAGTGGAAGGCAAAACAAAAGAATTAAATATTACTCTCCGCTTCAGGGACCCTGGCCTGCTGGGCCTCCGGATTCAAGATCGTTTCATAATTTTCCGGAATGGCATGCTTGACCGCCTTAACAAGACCATCTTTCCCTATAAATAAAAAAGTCGGCACGCCGATAATGCTGTAAGATTCCGCCACCGCGGATTCTGCATCGAGAAAAACCTCATAAGGAACTTCATATTTAGTCACGTACGCGTTAACTTGTTTGGCGGCTTCTCCCACATCCACCAAAACAACCTGGATCCCCTTTTCCTGCATACTCGCCGCGCTCTTGCTTAACTCTGTCAGTTGTTCGCGGCAATGCGGACACCACGTCGCCCAAAAAAAGACGATCGCGCTGTTTCCTGCCCGGTACTGCGTCAGGCTCACTTTTTTTCCTTTAAGCGTCGGTAAAGTAAAATCCGGAGCAGTCTTCCCCACCAAAGAATTCTGCATCTGAAAAACCGAAAGCTCGGCTGAGGTGCCGGAAGGACAAAGCACTGAAAAAATTCCCGCAAAAACGATCGTAAGAACAAATATTTTTCTCATAAAACTCCCTTTATTTTTTACGCAATGAGTCGTTGATCCACTTTAAATAATCTTTATGCCCGTCAATGACCGGCAGGGCAATGATTTCCGGCACGTTATAACTGTGCACCGCGCGCACGGCCGCAACAATTTTCTTGAACAAACTCTTCTTGCTCTTAACGATCAAGAGGACTTCGCTGGCGGTATCAATTTTATTCTCCCACCAAAAGAAAGACTCCACTCCGGAAGAAATATTCACACAGGCAGCCAATTTGTGCGACACGAGATGCCGCGCGATCTTTTCTGCCTCGGCTTTATCTTTGGCGGTTATGAAAATAACAATATACATGGGGCTCATTATACTTACTTTCGGTCATTTTGCAAATCAGCCGCGTAGCATCAACAGCGAGATCATCCGTCCCGCCTTCTCCCCTTCCCGACGGAAAGAAAAAAATCCGGGGCCGCAAAACGTGCAAAGTTCACAGTCAAAAATATTCTTTTTGGAAATACCTAAGGCCGTCAACTGTCTTTGATTCGCCAAAGGCAGGTCGAGGCAGAGCCCGGAAGGTTTGTGCACAACGTCCTTCGGAAAATATTTCTGAAAATCCTTCCCGACCTGATAACAGCACGGCCGGATGGACGGGCCGAAAGCGATCTTCAAATCCTTAAGTCGCGAACCGAATTTCCGCTGCATCAGCCTGACGGCGTGGGGAACGATTTTCTTTTTTGTCCCTTTCCATCCCGCGTGTACCAGGCCGATAGCTTTCTTTTTCGGATCAAAAATAAAAACCGACAAACAGTCCGCGGTGCGCACCGCGATCGGCAAATTCAAGACGTTCGTGATCACCCCGTCCGCTTCGACGATTTTCCCCTTCTTTAAATAACGCGGCGTGGCCGTGACGATCCGGCGGCCGTGTACCTGACGGACGTTGATGATCGGCACATCTGTTTTGGAAAAAAGTGAAGACAAAAAACGCTTTTGTTTTTGCCCAAAAGGCTTGCCTTTTTTGGGAAGCGCAAAGTTTATCGAACGGTTGGTAACGCAGGCAAAAACTTCCGGCGGGAAAAATTTACTGAGCCACGGGGTTGTCATCGAGCACGTCTTGGGCTATTTCAATAATGTTGGGGCTGGCCGCATCGAAAGAAACCTTAGTGCCCTTCTTATAATCTTCGATCTTATTGATTTTAGTATCGAGGTTCTTAAAACTCTTGTCTTTGACATCCTGGTATTGCACCTGTAATTTTTCCAGGGAAGATCCGATGCTTTCGAAACGGTCTTTAAACAAGACGTACGTTTTAGTGAATTGCTCGATCAGATCGATGATTTTCTTCATATCTTTTTCGTAGCGGAAATTTTCATACGCCTGCCGGATCACGCTCAGCATGGCGTATAACGTAAAGGGCGAACAGATGACCACCTTCTCGGCGAGGGCGCGGTCCATGAGACCGGGCACGTTCTCTTGAATAAAACCGAAGACCTGCTCGTTGGGAATGAACAGCAGAACAAAATCCAAAGTATTTTCCTGAGGATTGATATACCCGCGGTCTTTGATCTCTTTGATCCGGTCATCCACATTCTTCAAAAATTCTTTTTTATACTGTTCCCGCTCGGGAGGCGTCTGCGCATTGACCATATTAATATAATTATCCAGCGCAAATTTGACATCCATATTGACGCGATGCTGGTTCGGCAGAATAAAGGTATAGTCCGGGCGATTCGGCGAGTTCTCCATCTTCTTTTGTTTCAGATAATTGACATTCTCGATCAACCCGCATTTCTCGATGATATCTTCGACGACGCGCTCGCCCCACTGCCCGCGCAGCTTCACATTTCCCAAAATATTATTCAAACGGGTCGTCGCCTCCTGCAGTTTCCCGGTGGCCAAAGAGGCGTTCTTCAATTCATTCTCGAGATTGCCGTACTTTTGTGTCCGGTCGCGTTCAAACTCGCGCAGCAGCCGCTGGTACTGGTCCAGCTGTTCTTTGAGTCCCTGAACATTGCCTTCAATCGCCTGTTTTCTTTTCTCAAGTTCGGACGTGGCGCGGGCCTGGTCTAATTCGAACTGCTGCCGGGCCAGTTGCAAAAACTGCTCTTGGCTGGATTGGATCTCTTCCTTCAGCTGCTTCTTTAAAAAAGGGATCAAGGCCAAAATGACGCAGACAAAGGCCAGCACAAAAATAACGGCTAAAACAATAATGTTCATACCCTGCCCTCTGCGGCTTAAAAACTATTTATTTTTTTCTTCCAACAGTTTGATGATTCTTTCTAAACGGGCGGTGATAGCCACCGGTACAAAAACGATCCAGACCAACAAAAATATCTTAATGCCGAAATACCAAATACTATCATCCATACTTTCCATAGGAAAAGCGCACATAAAAAGCCTCCTGATTAAGAGTTAAAAGTAGAATTATTATATAGGCATGCCTTTTATTTGTAAAGCTATGTGTTCTTGGCGGGATAAAAGGCGGCACGGGACAGAAAATCTAATTTGTCGACGAGGAAATAATTTATTTTGTGCTTGATTTGAGCATCCAGATTGTTATAATGAACGAAATTTCAAAAGATTTAAAGGAGATACCTATGAAATTAAATTATTCATTCCTCAAAGATGAACTCGCCGTATTAGAAATCCGTAAACACCAATGGATCGAAAGCCAGAAACAGTCCCAGGAACTCGGTTTTGCCACCGCTGCCGTGGATTGGATCAACAAATACGGCCAAGCCTGGAAGCAATTCCGTTTAGGAGATCCTTTAACGCCCAATCCTTTCGCTGAAAAGAGAGAATATCGCCGCTTCAACCATTCCGTGCCCCTGGAATTAAAAATTGGCGATCAATCCATTCAGAGCACAACTCACACCATCAGTCTTGTCGGCTTTTCGTGCCAAATTCCGCAATTCATCCCCACGGATACTACGACCGAAGTGACCATCAGCCTCAGCCAAGAGGACCGTACAGGCTTTCGTTTTCAAAGCCGTGTCGTGCGGGTCACTCCTACGCCGCAAGGAACATCTCATTTCAATATTTTTGTTCCCTTTAGCGAGAATGCCCGGAACTATATCCGCGTGCATCCAAAAATTTTTGGAAGTTCGCAGAATAATTAAACGTTTTCAAAGGGCATTCGGCGCATTTCGGATTGGTCCGGCATAATTCCTTCCCGGCACGGACAATCAGGGCATGATATTCGTTAAACTTTTGTACATCCGGCTTCAAATGCGTCATAAAAATATTCTGCAGATCGTGATAATCAATATCTTCCCGCGTCCAATTGTGCCGTGACAGCAAACGCCGCGTATAGGCATCCACGACAAAAATCGGTTTATTAAACGCATATAACAAAATGGAATCTGCAGTCTCCGGACCGATGCCGTTGACCGATAAAAGCTTTTTGCGTAAATCCGCCAGCGGCTCGTGTGCCATGGACACCAGGCTCCCGCTGTATTCTGCAAAAATAAAATTGACCAAATTTTTTAACCGCCGGGCCTTGATATTAAAATATCCGGAAGGCCGGATCAGCCGGGCGAGCCGGGGAAGGGAAATTTTGCGCAGGGCCTTTAATGTTAAAACTTTTTCCTCGCGTAAATTCCGGATGGCCCTTTCTACATTGCCCCAATTGGTATTCTGTGTGAGGACCGCACCGACCATAATCTCCCATTTCGTTTGTCCCGGCCACCAATGCTGCGGGCCGAATTCTTTGAACAAACGCCGGTAGACTTCTTCTAGCTCATTGCGGGTCGGTGGTTTCATGCGTCGTCGCGGGAGGATTGCCGGTAGGATCTTGGACCGGCGACTTTTCGATATGCTCGGCATTGAGCAAGCGGCCGGCAGAAGAAAAATACAGATAGACTTTGTCGGATCCGAACGGCTTGGCCGAGTAACGGTAGAGCCATTTGACCTGCTTCTCCTCGTCCTTCTCAATATCCTTAATAAAGAGCGGCTCGCCAAACGCCCGCCGGATACTCTGCTGATCGGGATACTGCAGCAGCTTGTCTTCCTGCATGGCCTTTAACAGTTTCTCAAAATCCTGATCCTGCTTTTTGACATGCTGGGCTTGGACAGCCTTATTATCGCCGATGGATTTTAAGACTAAAAGCTGATCCAGGTGGGCGAGCTTGGCGCATCCGGAACAGATGAACAACATGAAAATGCAGACCCAAATATTTTTCATCATCGACCAAAATTATAACACAGAACTCGGGACGAATAATACCCGCTTATATTTATTTATTGATCCGGTTCCGTTCTTCCATCAGCTGCTTGACAGCCATTTCGATCTCGCGCAGACGCCGGGGGATCCATTTTAACCGCTGGCCGTATTCCTTCAAAAGCTGTTGATCTTTTCCGAAAGAATCCGCGATCGCGCGCGACTTGGCATAACTCTCCAGCTCCAATTCCTCTTTCTCTCTCTCAAGTTTTTTGATCTCAAGTTTAATATCCATGATCCGCTGCAGGGCTTTTTTGTGCTGCCGGTGCAGGTCCGTCTCCGCCGTGTCTTCCTGGCTCTTTTGCTCGGTCTCCCGATATTCCCTTTTTTCCGCCTTGATCCTGCGTTCTTCCTGCTGAGCGGTCTGATCTTTTTGTGCTTTTTTATCCAGGTAATAATCCAATCCTCCCGGGTACGTCACCAGCTGTCCGTTGTTGACCTCAATAATGGCATTCGCGATCTCTTTGACAAAAAATAAATCATGGCTGATAAAACACAGCGTCCCCTGATACGCCTGAAAACAACTCGTCAAGGCCTCCACCCCGTCGATATCCAAATGCGTGGTCGGCTCATCGAGCAAGATAAAATTCGGCGGATTGATCAGCAGTTTCGCCAAGATCAAACGGCTCTTCTCCCCTCCGGAGAGGACCTTCACGGGTTTAAAGACATCGTCGCCGCGGAAATTAAAGATCCCCAGCAGCGTGCGGATCTTCAAGGCGGGTATACTGCCCGTTCCCATGGAAGCCACCTCATCAAACGCCGTACGTTCCGGATTCAAGACATCCAGCCGCGTCTGTGAAAAATATCCCATGTCGACATTGAACCCTAGTTTCCGCGTACCGGTCTCCGGTTCGATCACCCCGGCGAGCATTTTTAAAAGAGTGGATTTTCCGGCGCCGTTGGGACCGACGAGACAAATTTTTTGCCCGCGGGTGATTTCAAAATCTAAACCTTGATAAACGGTTTTATCCGCGTAGGACTTGGAAGCATTGATCAGTGTGGCCACGACCTGTCCGCTGCTCCGGGTGGCAGGAAATTCAAAATCCTTGATGCTTCTTTTTTCTTGCGGAAGCTCCACCTCCGCTTCCTCCAGGCGCTCGATCATCTTGCGTTTGTTGCGGACAGCCGAAGCCCGGTTAGGTTGGGCATGAAAACGCTGGGCAAACTTTTCCAGTTGTTCCTTTTTCTTTCCAATGACTTTCTGCTGCTTCTCCAATGTTTTTAACTCGACTTCTTTAGACGCCTCATAGGTCAGATAATTGCCTTTGACCTTGGTCATCTTGCCGTTGTCCAAGACAATGGTGTAGTTCGTGACATCGTTCAAAAATACTTTATCGTGAGAGATCAGGACAAACGTCCCTTTATATTTTGCTAAAAAATCTTTGAGCCATAAGGTAGCCTCCAAATCCAAATAATTCGTAGGCTCATCCAGCAGCAAGAGATCATACGGATACGTGAGCATCTTGGCCAAAAGCGTGCGCATCTGCCAGCCGCCACTTAAAGTCATGATCGGTTTATGAAAATCTGCCGGTTTAAAGCCAAGCCCCATCAGAATTTTTTCTGCCTTGTGTTCAAGTTCATAAATGCCCATTTGCTCCAACTCATGCAAAATGTCCCCGTAGCGTTCGGTATCGGCCTTGTTGGCCTCTTCCAGGCGGCCCTTCTCATCAATTAAGGCCATGATGCGGCTGTCACCGGCAGTTAATTCTTCGATCACCGTGCGCTTGGAATCAAAATGCGCCTCCTGCGGCAGGAACCCGATGTTGAGGTTCTTCTGGATTTGAATATTCCCGCCAGTCGGTTCCATCTCCCCTAATATAATAGAGAAGAGCGTTGTTTTTCCGGAACCGTTGGGACCGGTCAATCCGATCTTTTCATTCGGATAAATACTCAGCGACACATCCTTCAGGATCGTCCGTCCGGTAAAATTCTTGGAAAGATTGTTAACCGTAATCATTGGTCTTTCACCTTATAAACCCATAACCATATCACCAATAAAACGATAAAGAAAATAACAAACCTTGCAGAATAAATATCATAAAGAGAATAAAAAAATCCAGACCCAGATCTCGAAAAACTGGGTATCCAGCGAAGAGTCCAAAGCCTATATTTCCACTCCTGCAGCGTCAAGGTTTTTATGTATTCTGCCATAACCGCCATCGGGACTTGATACAAAACTCCATTCTTACAGTCTGAAAATTCTATGGCATTGTTCTTTTCTAGAAATACTTCTGCACATTTTTCCTTTAATTTATCCGAAAAATAAGAAGTAACGCTATGCACACAAGATTGCAATTCCTGACACGGCCTAACATCATACTCGTACGATTCTCCAAAAGACAAATAAGTTCTTATATAATTATATTTGCAAGCCTCATTATCCCCGCTTACCTTGACATTTTTCTTACAGTCGCGGATTTTCTTACGAATTTCTGACCTTTGCTCTACAAGTACTGAGCGGACAATTGATCTCCCCACCTCATAGGCAACACAATTTTCTAAAGATTCAAAGTGCTGCATCTGGGATGATTGCGTCTCAAAATCTTTGCAATTCTCTTTCGCCTGTGTTCTCATCTGTTCGACAGAGAGAGCTTGAGCATAAACCGGCTGCGCCAGATAAAAAAATAGATAAAGTATTATAAAATTCAGGATCGTCCGTTCGGTAAAATTTTTGGAAAGATTCGCAACCGTGATCATAATAAAACCTTCACTTCCTCTTTCGTGAGCGTCCGCCATTCGCCGGTTTTAAGATTGCCCAATTGCAGCGGTCCCTGCGAAAGACGCTTTAAGTATACAACCTTGTGTCCCACCGCCGCCATCATCAAGCGGATCTGGCGCTTCTTGCCTTCATGAATGGTCATTTTAAATTCCGTCTTGGTGCGATCGGCATAAGGATTCACCGCGGTGATTTTAGCCGGCGATGTTTTCTCGCCTTCGATCATAACGCCGCTTTCGAGTTCCTTCTGATGTTCCGGTTTTAAAATCCCGTACACACAGACATAATACGTTTTAGCTACCTCAAATTTCGGATGCGTCAGGCGATGCGCCAGGTCGCCGTCATTGGTTAAAAGCAACAAGCCTTCCGTGTCCTTATCGAGCCGGCCCACCGGAGAAAGATGCTGCAGATCTTTCGGCAATAATTCCAGGACAGATTTTTCGCCTTCAAATTCCGCCTTCGTGCACACATATTCTTTGGGTTTATTAAGAAGAATATATTGGTATGCCTTGGACTCGACCACTTTTCCGTCGACGCTGACCTTGTCCTGCGCGGGATCAACCGAACGCGAAGGCTCGCACTCTTTCTGGCCGTTCACCGACACCCGGCCGGACTGAATGATAGTCATCGCCTGCCGCCGAGAACAGACGCCGCTGTGCGAAAGAAAAACCTGCAACCGAATTTTATGAGGATCTTTGCCGGAAAGCTTCATAAATTAAAATAGCCGCCGTATTCGATACGTTCAGAGAATCGGCCTTGCCCCGCATGGGAATTTTCACCTGGAGGGAGGAATTCTTAAGCCAGAAATCCGTTAAACCCTTTTGCTCACTGCCCAAAACAATGGCCAATGCCCCCCGCAGATCTGCGCCGGTATAAACCTGCACGGCCTGAGGCGCGGCAGCGCAGATTTTTATCTTATTTGTATTTAAAAATTGCTTCGTCTCTTCCAAAGAAGCCGTGACCGTCGGAACCGAAAAGATGGTTCCCAGGCTGGAACGGATAATATTGGGATTATACAAATCCGTGGCCGGGTCACAAAGGATCAGCGCCTCCACACCCGCCGCATCGCAGGTGCGTAAGATCGCCCCTAAGTTCCCCGGCTTTTCAACGCTCTCTACGATCACGACAAAAGGAACGCTGCTTAATTTCAAACCGTGCAGCGCAACAGCCTGCGGCTGCCCGACCGCCAAAACTCCCTCGTGCCGTTCGCCGTAAGAAATTTTCTCGAAAACTTTTTTGGAGACTTCAAAAACCGTCGCACTTTTCCCGATCTTCCCAACCAGACCCGCTTCTCCCCGGTCATGAAAGAATTCAGGGCAGACAAACAGCTCCTGCGGCTTAAGGCCCGCGGCAAGCGCACAGGACACCTCTCGCACTCCCTCGATAATCGTCAGGCCACATTCATACCGCGCCTTTCGCTCGCGCAGCTGAAGAACTTTTTTGATATGCGGATTGGATACGCTGGTGATAGATTGAGAAGGCATTATAGAAGCTTGTATTGCTTTAAAAAATTTTTCGTAGAATCAATAAAAATCGTCTGTGAGGTGAGATACCCGTCATTGTGCGTACCCCGGATCTCAACGAACTCTTTGGGCGAAACGGCCGCCTGATACAACTTCTGCCCCAAGGCAAAAGGGACCGTTTCATCACCGCGGCTATGAAAAAACAATTTGGGAACGTGTACGGCCTTGATTTTTGTCATCGAATCCATTTTGGTGCGGACCAAGAACGAAGGTACAAAAGGAAAAATCACCCGCGCCATATCCGCCGCCGAGCTGAAGGAGGAATCGATCACCAAAGCACCGACATTGCGTTGAGCCGCCAAATCAATCGCGACCACACCACCCAGCGAAGCGCCGTAAACGATCAAACGCCTGCTGTCGACATCCGGCCGGTCCGCCAGATAAGTATGGGCGGCCAAGGCATCTTTATAGAGGCCGCCTTCCGCGGGTTTCCCCGAACTTTTTCCATAACCCCGGTAATCCACCATAAAGACATTCAATCCCATCTGGACAAACAGCTGCGCCTTTTCGATACGATCCGCGATATTGCCCGCATTCCCATGAAAAAATAAAACGGTATTCTTAGCCTGCGGGGTCTTAACGAACCATCCATGAATATCAACACCGTCTTCGGTCCTCATGTAAACGTCTTCATACGCGAGGCCGACGCTCTCCGGCGTGCGATTGATCACGCTGTCCGGATGAAAAATAGTCGTTTCTTCCAGATACCAAACATAGATGACAAAAACGGCACAGACAAAAACAAGGTACATACAAACTCTCATTATGTTGGATTTGAGAGACACTTAAGAGGCTTTCTTAGTATCATCTTTTTTAGCAGACTTATTCTCTTCCGACTGAATTTCCAAATGTGATTTGTGCTGCGGAATAAGGTTCAACATCAGCTTGATCGCCTTGAGGATATCATTGATATTGCAAGGCTTGGTCAAATAATGGTCCGCCTCCAGGGAGAAACCTCTTTGCATATCCTGCAATTCTGTCCGGGCAGAAATAATAACGACCGGCTGCCATTTTTTGGAAGGCGGGGTCTGGCGAAGCTTTTGCAAAACTTCAAATCCGTCCATCTTGGGCATGTTCAAATCGAGCAGCACGACGTCCGGATCCTCAGATTGAATTTTCTCCCAGGCATCCTGTCCATCCTTGGCGGTAATCACGGTGTACCCCTCCTGCGCGATCTTTTTTGCCATAATGTCTCGGATATCCTTCTCATCATCAGCGAGAAGAATCTTAATCTTTTCCATACGATCTCCTGATTTACTTTCGGGCGGAAGAATAATTCTCTAAATCATAAACAATATCTTTGGAAGGCACGGAATGTTTGTCGATCTTCACACCGGCCTTAGCAAAAAACTGCGTGGCCAAGGTGTCATGAAAATCGGAAAAGACAACCACCCGTTTGATCCCGGCGGTAATGAGCGCCTTGGCACAGGTGGTGCACGGCGTATTGGTGACATAAGCGGTCGCGCCTTCGACCGCATGCCCGCGCCGGGCGGCCTGCACCAGGGCATTCATTTCCGCATGCACGGTGCGCACGCAATGATTATCCACGACCAGGCATCCGACATCCTCGCAATGGTCATCCCCGGGGATAGAGCCATTGTAGCCGGTTGCGATCACATTTTTATTTTTTACCAAAACACAGCCGCAATGCATCCGCGGGCACGTCGCCCGTTCAGAAGCCAGCATCGCCAATTTCAAAAAGTATTCATCCCAGTCTGGTCGTTTAGCCATATAGAACTCCCGTCATTTTCCCTCATTTCCCTATTTATTATTGACCTTTGTACAACCAAAGATATAAGGAAGTCAATACCAGGTCTTTTCTTCTAGATGACAAAGGTCTAATACTGGCTTCCACAATTGTTATTGGTAAGGAAAAGACCAGTAAGGAAAGAGCAAGGTCATATAATACCACAGAGCTGACAATCCGCTCAATAAAAACAAATCCTACGCATTCACCGTAGAACGGATCCGCATGAGGACACGTCTTATCCCGGTTTGAAATTGCCCAACCGGCGGCAGCAGGCTCACCACGATATACGGTTCTTCCAAGAAATCAAAAAAATACCCGGGGTGGACAAAAACATGGTCTTCGTTCAGGAAATCCAAGATCCAAGTCTCTTCCGTCCGCTCGGGGGGCAGTTGAATGATCGCATACCAGCCGCCTTCCGCTTCCAGAAATTCGCAGGCCGGGAAATCCCGTATTTGCTCGACCAAAAACTGCCGGTTCGCCATGACCCGGTCCAAAATATTTTTGTTGATTTCCGGCTGCAAGGCAAGCCATTCGTCCAGGGCATTCTGCACCGGCGTATTCACCGAAAGGTACGTATCAAGAATGATCTCCAGACGCTCGCTGGCTTGGCTGACGATTTGTTCCGGACCGTTGACAATGATCCAGGACAATTTCATCTGCGGCAAGGCCAGCGTCTTGGATAATCCGCCCATGGTAAACGTCAGCACTTTATGGTTTTCCACCAAGCTTACCGCTTTTGAATTATTTTTCTGAAAAGAGTAATCCATGAACACTTCATCCGAGATCAGCGCGATGTTGTACTCGGCACAGATCTTATTCAGTTCTTCCAGCTCATGTTTTTTGATAAAGGACCCCGTGGGATTGTTGGGATTGACCAAAACGATGGCTTTGGTCGTGGACTGGATTTCCTGCCTTAAGGCATCAAGATCCAAAGACCATTGGCCAAGGCCGTTGCGGTGGTGATAGACGAGCGGATATGTGTCCATCTTGATATCATTTAATCCGACGAGAAATTCAAACAACGGATAGCTCGGCCGGGGGAACAGGACCCGCTCTCCGGGGTTTGTCAAAAGCCGGAAGAGAAAGGTATAAGCCTCGGAGGTGCTGGCGGATAAGAAGATCTGCCCCGGCGATACGTTCCAATGTTTATTTTTGTAATATTGCGCAATGGCCTGGCGTGCGGATAAATTTCCCCGCGGGGACGGATCATAGAGAATGTTTTGCGCAGCCGACAGTTTCTTAAGAATTTTCTCTTTGGGATAAGAAAATTGGCAGCGGGTAGGATTGGATTCCGTAAGATCGATGATGTCCTTGCCGCTTTTGCGGGCCTCGTCCAGCTGGGAGATCAACTCATTCTGGGTCATCTCCCAGTCAGTCCGTTTGGCGAATGGATATTCTTTAGACATGGGCGTCATTTCGAGAGACTAACTCTTGGCTTCCTCGCCCCGCAACTTAGGAATTTCGTTATCGGCCATGAGAAGATTCTTACCTTCGGAACCGGCAAGCTTCAAAAGATCGAGGATAGAGGTGAAGAGGTGTTCCTCTTCATGCTGCTCCGCGACATACCACTGCAAAAAGTTAAAAGTCGCAAAATCTTTCGTATCGAAAGAAAGTTCCACCAGTTTATTGATTGACTTAGAGACATCAACTTCCTGCTGCAGGGCGATTTCAAAAACATCTTTCAGCGACTTGTAAACATGCGGCGGCTCTTTGAGCGCCGGCACGCGGGCATGCCCGCCGGTCTCATTGATGTAGCGTACCAATTTCAACATATGCTCTCTTTCTTCCTCCGACTGCGTGTAAAAAAAAGACGTTGAGCCGCGGTAACCTTCTTTTTCACACCATGACGCCATGGACAAATAGGAACTTGAGGCATAGGCTTCGTAAGCGATCTGGGCATTGAGAGCGTCTTCAACTTTTTTGGATAACATAAAAAACCTCCTTAAATTTTTGATAAGGGATGATTCGCTTCACTGAACGACAGATTATACAAGGAATGGCCGAAGGCTTCAACTTTTGCTCTTTCCCTAACGGATCTCTTTTTGTATATCATGTTTGTATTTTTCGTATTCACGGACCACCCGGTCGAATTCTTTGTCTTTGACCTTCAACTGTTTCTCCAGCGCATCATAATCTGACTTGGCCACAAAGGTAGTATCCTCTTTCTGTTTCTTCAATTCGGCATTGTCGCGTTTGAGGGTCGTTAACTCTTCTTTCAGATTTTTTAACTGGGATTTGAGCCCCAAGACCTCCAGTTCAACCGCTTTGCGCTGACTATCCGCCGCCTCAAAGGCCTGCTTGGTTTCTCGGAACTCCCGTTCAAAACGCAGCCGCTGGGAGTGCTCCTGCCCGAGATTATGTTCGGCTTTTTTTATCTCTTCCTTGAGATGCGAAATCTCTTTGGCGCGCTTATCGATCTCATGCTGCTCTTTTTTGTGCCAGCTACCTTCCAGCTCCAATTTGTCCTTCAATTTTTTATTTTCCTCGCGGGCAGCGGTCAGTTCTTTTTCCCAATGTTTTTCTTTTTTCTGAAATTCCGCCGCATCATTGCGCAGCGAATAGATATGCCATTCGAGCTTATGGGCGGCCGCCTCCCAGTCCTTCTGCTCCACTGCTTCCTGTTCCTTGGCCTTCCTTTTCTTTTGGTCTTTCCCGGAATTGGGCAATAAAAACAAAACAACCAAACAGATAAAGATAAGGACCAGCCCGATCGATGCGATAAAATACATATTTACCATAAGAATCTTTCTCTGGTGATCAGTTTTTTAACTGCCGTGGACGATTAAATATAACATCAAAAGGCTGGCACGTCTATTTCTTGCAGGACTTCTTTGCGCCGGTGGCTCGAGATAAAATGCTGCATCAGATTGGAATAATAATCAAAATTCTTCTTATCGCCCCGGCGGCGATACAACTCAATGAGATTCAGGTAGGTCGTGATATCGTTCGGGTTAAGCCGCAGCGCCTCTTTAAAATACCGCTCTGCCTTATAAGGCTGCGCCGTACTCACATAAGCGATCGCCAGGGTATTATGCGCCAGGGCATAATGCGGATTGATCTTCAAGACCCGTTCATACAGAGGGACCGCCTGGGCGTAATTTTGCTGATCGAGGTAGATATTTCCCAAAGCATAAAGCGCATCCAGCGCATATGGGGCATGCAGAATAGCCGTTTTATAAAAACGTTCCGCCTCGCTTAAATTTTTCATCGACTCATAAACTTTGCCTATTTTAAAAAGCACCAGTGGATCATTGGGCTTAAGGGCTAAGGCCCGCTGATACTGTTCCAGGCTGGCCGGCCATTTTTTCTCAAGGTAATAAAGGTTCCCCAGATTAAAGTTCGCCTCAAAATAGCGGGAATTGAGGATCAAGGCTTTTTTAAAAGCAGTTTCCGCTGCCTTGAGATCTTTTATTTTCACATAGATCCGCCCCAAATGGTTAAGCGTCGCCAAAGAATTTCTGTCCAGCGCCTCTGCCTTCTGAAATTCCTGCAATGCCAGGGTCAACGCTCCCTCCTGCTCATAAGAGATCCCCAACGCGTTGTGGAGTTGTATCTTTCCCGGGGATTTTGCGATCGCATCTTCCAGCAGCCCGGACGGACTTTCCCAGACGGTATTGCGGGCATACGTTAAGATGGACAAAGTGACCACGATGAGCCCAAGAATAGCCGCTTGCCGCGTTTTTCCCACGCACGAAGTCAGCCCTTCCATCACAATGACGGCAAAGCACCCCACGGCCAAATAAAGACGGTGTTCAAACATCACATCCGATAAAGGAAAAATACTTGATTCCGGAATGAGTAAAATAAAGAACCAAAGAATACTGAACGAGAGCAAAGGTTTGCTCTGCCGGACACGCACCGCGTAAAAGATCAAACTCGCGATAAAAAGCAAAGCAACGATCACGGACGGTTCTCCTATACTCCGCGCCCAAGGGACACTGTGCAGAATATTCTGGGCAGCCGGAAAAAACAATAAGCCGATGTACCGGACAATGACCGGTAATTCTGTCAGAAAATAAATGCCGCGCGGGACTTCCGCCGTGGTCCGCGTGGCAAAGACCAATTTGGAAACATCGAAGGACTCCGAAAAATAATTCAAAGAAAATAAAATAATCCACGCCGGGACAAGGATCAGGACCAAAAGATACGGCAAAAGGATACGGCTCATATTCTGTCTTTTCAGCGAGGATAAGAAATAAACTTCATAGAGGAACACGGTCAGCGGCAGCGTTATAAAGATCGGCTTGGTCATCGTCCCCAAAAGAACCGCCGCGCCGATAAGGCCAAAAAATCCTTTATGGAACTCGGTGCGCAGCTGAATGTATCCCAGCAGCCCGATAAGATAAAAGAACACCGCCAAAAGAACCGACCGCTGCACAAGGTACGTGACCGACTCTGTCTGCAAAGGATGCACGGCAAAAATCAAGGCAGCTCCTAAAGCCAGCAGGTTCTTTTTATCGAGATTATTATTTTGTGGAAAAGGCAAATATTGGAATGTCCGCTTCACCAAGAAATAAAACAAAACCGCGTTGCAGCAATGCAGCGTAATATTCACCCCATGAAAACCAAAAGCATTGAATCCACCCCAGTGATAATTGATAGCGAATGTCAGGTGAGTTAAAAAACGGCTGGGGTCAAAACGAAAAAGGTCCGGTAGAGAATATAACGTCCTCACGAGAGGGTTTTGTGCGATCACGGACAGATCGTCCAATTGGAACGGGACATCCCAGCTATCGGCGTAAATGAGGGCCCCTGCCAGAAAAACGGCCAGGGCATGAAAACGGGTAAAGTTTATTTTATGATTCTGCGGACGCATCGTTTATGTAAAATTACCGCTTCCGACCGGATTTTTCTTGCATAAGAAGTTCCGAAGATTTTTGAAAATGCCACACGGCGGCCGTCTCATCACCGAGACTGCGATAATTTTTCCCTAAATCATTATAAATAGCACTGTCTTGAGGGTCAAGCTTTAAGGCCGTTTCATATTGGCGGATCGCCGCAGAAAAATCATTCTTTTGCTCATAGCCGCGCGCCATATCAAGATGAATTCCCTTGTCCAACCCCAAATAATAATCACGCACCGAAGGAATCAAGGGCTTTTGCAAATACCCATCGATAATGTGCAAGGCCTGCTGGTAAGAAGCGATCGCTTGATCCATCTGCCCGTTAAAATAATAGGCGTTGGCCAGCAGAAGATAAACCCGCGCCATCTTTTTTTCATACTGCGTTGTCCTCTCAAAAAGCGGTACCTCGCCCCGCCAATACGTATTCTGCCGCGCCGTGGCAGCCATCAGGACAATGACCAGGACTGCTAAAAAAATCCTCTGCTGTTCTTTCTCTTTTAAAAAAGATTTAAAGGGTCGTTCCAAGGCCGCAAAAATAAAAATAAAAAACCCGGCCATCGGCAGATACAAAAAATGCTCTGCCGTTGAAATATGCGAATATTCGATGATCAAAGGCACAATGTTCAAGGTCGGCAAAAGAAAGATCCCAAACCATCCCAGGCCAAAAATGATCTTTTGCTTATCATCGGACGCGGCCCGTACGACCACTCCGGCGATAACCAACGCAACGCACAAAAAAACGATAGGGGTCAGCCAGGATGAAGCCAAGACATCGACGCTACGGTAATAATGCAGCCCCAGCGGCAGCAGCAATAATTGCCCATACATGAGGATCGTCTGCGGGATCGATAAGATCCGCAGCCACAGTTCCAAAGGATTGACAAAAAGGTTTGAGAGCGCCCCTCCGGCGAGCGAGCCGCGCAAAAAGACATAAGCGGTACTGACCAGGACAAAGGTGGTCGCCGCGGCATACCGCTTGCCCCCTGCCCGTTCCTTGGCCGGATGAGGGAAACACCACTCATAAAAGATTAAAAATACCGGGAACACGATCATCTGCTCCTTGGCTAAAAGAGCCAAAATAAAAAAGAGAACGGAACAAACATACGCTAGAAAGACTGCTGTCTTGCTATGCCGGGCTGACACATAGAGATAAAAACTTGTTAAAACAAAAAATCCGGACAACAGATTTGATATCCCGGAGATACAGGCCACCGCCTCTGTCTGGATGGGATGGACCAGAAAAAAGACCGCGCCCAAGACCGGCATGTATCCTTTTTGAAATATCCGCGAAAGAATCCTGAAAAGCAAGAAGGCATTTCCGATGTGAATCAGGATATTGAGAAAATGATAGCCGTGCGCATCAAAACCAAATGCGGCATATTCTAGACGATAAACCACTTCCAAAAGAGGCCGGTGATAAAGATTAATCAGCGACGACGCAGGGGCCAGCCAGAACGGCTCCACGAAAACTGACCAGAGATTGCGCAGGTCGGCAATGTGCGGATTATAGACGATAAAGACAACATCATCATGGACAAAAGGGTGCCGGATGGCATTGCCGTACGCGAGGAACCCTAATATGATAAACAAAAAGAGGATTTGGAACGATTGAGAAAAATGTTGCTGAATTCTATCTAAAATTTCTTTAATTCCTTTTTTAATTTCTCAATGGTATTTTGTAGCGCGGCATACTGCTCGTCGATGTTGGCCAGGATCGCGGGGATCTGTCCCCCTTCTTTCTCCTCCGAGACTTTCTCAAGTTGCGCAAAATACGCGTAAATCTTTTTGGCAGAGATGTTGCTCGAGGCCCCTTTCAGCGAATGAGCGATATTTCTCAGCTGCTCAAAATCTTTTTGAGCCACAAGCCCGTCAAGCAGCTTTCTCTTCTCTGCATAGTCTTCTTGGAAAATTTCCAATAATTCAAAAAAGAGTTCCTGGTCATCCTGGACCCTCTCTAAAACTTCTTTAAGATCAATAATGTCATTACTCATGCTGGACTTCCTTTCTTCATAATAGTCTCAATGGTTTCGTACAGATTCTCCCGGTCAATGGGCTTAGGGACATAACCGTCCATGCCCACATCCAAACATTTCTTTTTATCTTCATTCATCGCCCGCGCCGTTAAAGCAATGATGGGAATGCGCCGGCCGGTTTTCTTTTCAGCATCGCGGATTTTTCTGGTTGTCTCAAATCCATCCAGGACCGGCATCTGGGCATCCATCAAAATCACATCAAAATTTTCTTTGGCCAGCAAATCCAAAACTTTCTGCCCGTCGTCCACGGCCTTGACCAACCAACCTTTTTTTTCCAAAAGTTTAACGGCAATCTTTTGATTCACGATGTTATCTTCCGCCAGCAGAATAGAAATTTGCCCTACCGCCCCGGCCACAACACTGCCGGCCGATTTTTTAAAACTGACTGCGGGCACGGAGACCTCTTCTCTTTTTTGAATCGTTTTAAATTTCGCCGTGAAATAAAAAGTACTGCCCTTCATGTCTTCGCTTTCCACCCAAATCTTGCCGCCCATCATCTCGACCAATTTTTTGCAGATCGCCAGCCCTAGACCCGTGCCTCCGAAACGCCGGGTCGTGGATTCATCCGCTTGCGTAAAAACATTGAAAAGAATGCCTTGTTTGTCCTTAGGGATCCCGATCCCTTCATCTCTCACGGAAAATAAAAGTTCACAATCCTTTTCCGACGACGCATGACATTTCACCTTGACCTGGACGTGTCCTTTAAAAGTAAACTTGATCGCATTGTTGATCAAATTCACCAGGATCTGTCTTACCCGCAGCGGATCTCCGACCAAGACCGGAGGGATCTCTTTCTCCACCTCCCAAATGATCTCAAGGGTCTTCTTGGCCGCCAGAACGGAAAGGCCTTTGCAGACGCTCTTGACGATGTTCTCGACGTTCAGTTCGATCATTTCCAGATTGATCTTGCCGGCCTCCACGCGCGAGAGGTCCAGAATGTCATTGAGCAGGCTCAATAAATTATCCGCCGCATCTTTGGCGGTCTTTAAATTTTCTCTTTGCTCATCGGCTAATTCGGTATCGAGCGTGATATCCAACATCCCCATAACGGTATTCATCGGCGTGCGCACTTCGTGCGACATATTGGCCAAGAATAAACTCTTGGATTTGTTGGCTTCCTCGGCAGAATGCTTGGCCTGGACCAGCATGTGCCGCATTTTTTTCTGCTCGGTGATCTCCTGCATGACCCCCACCGAGCCGATGATGTTATTGGAAGAATCTTTCAAAATATTCACGGATAACGATATGTCGATCAATTCCCCGTTCTTTTTAAAGATCTTTGTTTCAAAATGCTGCTGCGATCCTTTTTTGCGGATATTGGCCGCCCGGATCTTTTTCCACTCTTCTTCCGGATACAGCGAGCTCACCGGCTTAAGATACAAACCTTCCTTATCTTTCTGCAGAAGTTCTTCGGCAAACTTGTTCCACAGGACAATACGCTCCTGTTCATCCGTCAGCGTGATAGCCGCCGGCGAGTTGTCCAAAATGACCCGGACCTTATTTTCCGATTCTTTGATCCTTTGTTCGGCGATTTTTTGTTTGGTGATATCGCGCAAGATGCTGATGGAGCCCGCAATATTGCCGTAGACATCCTTGATCGCGGAGATGGACATGCTCACATCCAGCACGGTCCGGTCTTTCTTATACGCCTGTGTCTCAATGTCCACCAGAATTCCCGTCGGGGTCATGCGGTAAGTGCGGATGCGCTGCCATTCTTTCGAAGGATGCAGCTCGGATAAATTTTTATTAAAGAGGTCCTCTTTAGTCATGGAAAGGACTTTTTCGGCGAAAGGATTCCAGGCAATAATCTTTTCTTCTTTATCGGTGACGACAATGGCGACCGCCGAATTGGTAAAAACGGTCTTGAACAATTCTTTGGATTCCGCGAGATCTCTCTCTATCTTTTTATGGATGGTCGCGTTTTGGACGATACCGTCGACCCATTCCGGTTTGCCGCGGCCTTCTTTGAGCAAGGTCCCGGACAAAGAACACCGCAG
>MHGP01000058.1:3271-25181 GCA_001805615.1 Omnitrophica WOR_2 bacterium RIFCSPHIGHO2_02_FULL_48_11 | reverse complement strand
GCGATATCTACCACCAAAAGCGGCCGTTTTTCATACGAGACCCTGCCGATATACGAAATGAGCTTTGTATCCTGCTGGATGCCGTAACGGGAGCGGAATACCCCCTTGGCGATCTTCAAAGGATCAAAATCATTCATATCATTGCCGTTATAAATCACATTCAGCCGTTGAGAGAACCGGCCGTTGATGTCAGCGGCCTTATATTTCCCCAAAACATGATCTTTTAAATAATAACTGATACAAACACGGCGATCTAAGCTAGGCAGATAAGGGATGACCTCATCGGTAGTCCCTCCAAATTTTTCTACATGCAGCAAATCAAGGATCTTAATATCAGGAAAATCCGTTTTTAAACGATTCGTCGCTTTATAACCTTGCGCGGAATTGGAAATAAGCACGATCTTGATCTTTAAGGTTCTTCCAACCTGTCTCAAATAAAAATAATATTCGTCCATATTGGCATTGTCCGGGTCCCTTAATTTGGGAGACAGTAGGTAGGTGCTTTCGAACAATTTCAAAAGATTCTCGCACCAGCGATTATATTCTCCCCGGGAACCTAAAAGATGAAAACGATACCCTTGATCCGACAAGCCTTTAACAATATCCCCGGTAACTTTTTCAGAACCGCCGACAACAAGCTCCGGGATCAAGCAAAGGACATCAATTTTACTGTCACCCTTAGCAATTCTTGCCTTTGCCTCATTCAATTTTATCTGAAAATATAGCTTTTTAAAAAACCTAAAAAATGGTCGAAAAACCCCCTTTATTCCCGAGACACAAAGTGCCGATCCAAAATATAACCCGATCTCTAATGACAGCCGGCATAACTTGATAAAAACTTGCAGGGAAATTTGCAGCGTGAACAGCAGCCCTTTTTTACTCCACCACAATTGCCTTAGAAATGATTCAGTGGGAGGAATGATGCGGGCCAGTTGTCCATGACCCTTACAGTAACGGACCACGTCCTCCATAAGCGATATCTGGACCAGGTCATTGAACTCAACCTTCCCCGGAAAGGCAAGCGTTGTCCCTAGGGGTTTCCGGCAATGAATTAAGGAAAACTTTTCAATAGCCCGGACCCAAAACGCATAGGTCTGGGCCGGGATAAATCTATTATTAAATTCACCTATGGAACTGTATACCTTTTTCGAAAACATGAAACACGGACTGATCCGGTACATATTGAGGATATTCTCATATGTTGGGAGATTAATTTCCTCCTTACGCTGACTGTTTAGGTGATGGACATAAAAATCGCTGTAAACAAACTGCCCCCCCTTATTGGCCTGCAAAGTTCTTAACAATTCTTCAACAGCGTTTTCAGAAAGCCGCTCGGCATAAGTGATGGGCACAAGATAATCCCCGCTGGATTCATTGATGCCCTTGTTCCAGGAAAACGCCTTTCCTAAATTCTTGATATTATTGATGCACTTGACCCTCGCATCATGGTATTGCCTGATCACCTCAGAGGTCTGGTCCCTCGAGGCGTCATTAACAATAACCAGCTCGATATTGGCATAGGTCTGTTTTAAACAGCTTTCAATGGCGTCTTTGAGATGCTTTTCGCCATTACAGACATATAAAATGATGCTGACTTTAGAATCCATTTTTATTCTTCCACTCTGCGCTTGATAAAATAATAAATAACCACTGCCATGACCAATAAAGACAAAACAGTCAGATCCAATACCCCAAGACGGTTTGCCAAGGTTTTTTGAAACGCCCAGGAACTGAATGCACCCAAAACAAAAATCGATATGAAATTAAACCTTTGTAATCCGATCTTACTCAAAATAAAATAGGATACCGAGAGTTTAATAATCTGCTTGGTATAAAACCAGGGGTCCAGCACATAATATCTCGGCGTCTCGCGAACCTTTCTTAAGTAGAGATTAATTCTTTTCTCAAGCTGCAGCAATTGACAACGTTCCCGGATCGCCTTTGCGGCTGGCGGGATCACCCTAGCGATGTCACTGGGCTTGATGAATTTGACGTTGGGCATTGCAGAGATTTCTTGCAGAAGGCCCTCTATTTTGGCAATCATGTCGTCATCAATTTCCCATGAATGATAAGCAAACTGCATCAACACCGGCTGACTCACAGACTCCAGCTCTTTAATAAGTCTGCGGAACTTATCAATCTCCCAATCCCAATAACAGGCACCGATTAAACAGAGATCTGGGACAACGATTGTATCCTCATCACAGGGGACATAGCGAAAACCCTGCTCTTTTAAAATTCTTAAAACAGCAGGGTCATAGGAGTTCCATGGAAAGATGAACGATTTCAATTTTACCCCGAAAATGTTCTCTAAATATTTCTGCCCTTTGACCACCTTGTCTCTTTGCTCTTCCTCCGGGAGTCCGCTCAACTCACTGTACCCCTCGGTATGGGCCGGATCATAGGGAGCCCACCGACGATTAATGCCCTGATAATATTGTCCTTCCGTTATTTTTTCCGTCTTACCGGGGCGAAACCGGTTGGTCTGGTGCGTATAACCATGCTGGGCAATCTCAATCAATCCTTTGGCATGATATTCTTTCAAGAGATGCACCACGGCCGGATTTTCTTCCAAGAGATGGGTATTTTGAGAACTTGTAACATGCGGGTCTTCAACATTGTTCGGGATAACCGCCAAGACCTGCGGGGCTTTATACCGCTCAAACAATTCCAAGACACGCCGCTCCTTAGCGGGATCGCTCAAGGCTCCCGGGTCATCATTGCGTAGCAATATATAAATTGTCGAAGCCATGATTATTTATTTTCGTGAAATTCCCAACCGATCTCCGGCAGGAATACTTCCCCCGCCATCCCGCGCCAATTGTGTTTTTCCAGCGTAAACACATCCTGATTGCGGATGACATACGGATGAATAAGGTCTTTGTCCCAGATCGAGACCTTGACCAAATAAACACCCGGGGCGAGGTTGATCTTTCCAAGGTTCACAAATATCATCCCTTTTCCTTGAACACTATTAAGCGAAAGCTTGTTCTGATCCGACCTGGATGAAAAACATAAAACACCGTCCGAACGCAAAACCTCAAGGATAAAAATGGGCTGATCGATCTTTTCATGGGCCTCAAAATAAATGTCCATAGTGATCTTTTCACCGATGAAGAATTTATTACGGATGGAATCATTACAATTTAAACTTAGGTCGGTGATTGAGATCAAAGGCTGTTCGACAACCTTCACCCGGCCGCCTTGATTAAGGACCTTGCGCTTCAGTTCCTCCTCTTGAGCGTCATTCATCAGCTCTTTGTAGTAAGGGACCACTTTTTCCGTAGGCCCGTCCTTGGCCATGGCCCCGCCTTCCAGTAAAATGGTCCGTTTGCACAGGCTTTGAATCAGCGACATGTCATGCGAGACCAGAACGATCGTTGCCCCGGAAGCCATCAATTCCCGCATTTTTTGTGCGCACTTGGCATGAAACGCCATGTCGCCCACCGACAAAACCTCATCAACCAGCAGAATTTCAGGATCCATATGAGCCGCGACCGAAAAGCCCAGACGGGAGTACATCCCGGAGGAATACCGCTTCACCGGAGTATCAATGAATGGAGCAACCCCGGAGAATTCAACGATCTCATCAAATTTCTTGTCGATTTCCCGGCGGCGCATACCCAGGATCGTTCCATTTAAATACACATTTTCCCGGCCGGTCAATTCCGGGTGAAACCCGGCGGTAACTTCAATGAGCGCGGAAAGGCGTCCGTTGATCTTTATTTCCCCCTTCGTGGGATACATGATCTTTGATAACAATTTTAGAATCGTGCTTTTACCGGCCCCGTTCGGTCCCACGATACCGACAACTTCTCCTTTGGTGATCCGAAAATCAACATTCTTAAGCGCCCAGAACTCCTGTTCCTCCAAAGGACGATCTGACCCATTACTGGAGACCTTGCGAAAAAAAGCAGGGATCGCATCACGTAGCGAGTTGAGCTTTTCTCCCTTTTTAAATTTCTTCCAAACGCTATTGAATTCAATAACTGACATGAGCAGGATTCTCCTAGTTAAACGTATTCGGCAAAAACTGATTCTTGTTTATGAAAAATCACTATACCAAAATAAAAAATTACTAACGAAACAAAACCGGCATAACCTAACCACAAAAAATCTGGAGCTTGTTTCAGCACAACGACATGATTGATGGACTCTAAAAGACTTCCAATAGGATTCAGCAACAATAATTGCTTCCAATTCCCAAATTGGTCTGCTGAATAGAAAACCGGAGTATAAAAAATCCCAAACATGAGAATAATTTCCACTATATATTTAATATCTCTGAAGAATAAATTGCTGGATGAAAGAAAAAGCCCTAAACCCACTGTCAGCAAGACGAGTGAGAGTACAATCAGCGGCAGCCATAGCATATAGATGCTGACACCCAATTTTAAAAAGGTTAAAATAACAGACAACGCGGCAACGGATACACAAAAATCAAGAAAGCAGGCAAAAACAGCGGCTAAGGGAAGGACCGCCTTGGGGAAATATATTTTCGTCACAAGGTCCCGGTTGCCAACGAGGCTCTGCACCGAAAACCGTATCGAGCTGATAAAAAAAGTCCACGGCAAAACTTTTACTGCAATCGACACAATGCTGAGCGTCTCAACATACTCACCGGAGACAACCGCCATAGCCTTGCGGATGAGAACACCAGCGGAAATCGCCACTATCGGCATAAAGATAGCCCAGACAAACCCCATGGCCGCCTGCTTATAGCGGATACGGATATCCCTGAGGATGAGCATCCATAACAGATCGCGGTATTGAAAGATTTCTTTTATCATTTGTATCATCTTGTGGCCTCTATTTTTACATGTTCCATTTTTTCTTGAAATATTGCACCGTCTTCTTTAACCCTTCTTCAAAACTGACCATCGGCTTGTAACCTATTTTTTTCTTGATCTTGCTGATGTCTGCGTTGGTCCGAAAGACATCGCCGGCCCGGATGGGCAAAAGCTTTGGTTTTACATTTTTGCCGAGAATACGGTTCAAAATACTGACTAGCTCCAATACCGTATTGTCCTTTCCGTTAGCGACATTGAAAATCTCGTGCTTAATGCCCGGAGTTGTCGCTGATAGGAAATTGGCGGAAATGACGTTTTCAATATAAGTAAAATCACGCGATTGTTTTCCGTTACCAAAAATCGGCGGCGGTTCATCCCTTAATATACAATGAATAAATTTCGGAACAACGACCGCATATTCGTCATCCAGGGATTGCTTGGGGCCGAAGACATTAAAATATCGCAGGCAGACCGTTTCGACGTTAAAAAATTCCGAGAAAATGCGGCAATAGTATTCTCCCGTCAACTTGCTTAAGGCGTAGGGAGAGATGAGAAGCGGCAAGGCCGTCTCCGACTCCGGGAATTTATCCGTGTCCCCGTAAACCGAACTTGAAGAAGCGAAGACAAACCGTTTGATTTTATTTTTTGAAGCGGCCTGCAGCATATAAAGAATACCATTGATGTTCACATCATTGTAACTTTCCGGATCTTTCATCGATTTGGGGACCGAGCGCAAAGCCGCCTGATGCAGAACATAATCCATTCCCTGGCAGGCCTGGTCACCAATAGCTTTATCTCGGATATCCCCTCGGATAAGTTCAAATTTTGTCTTACCCAGACCTTTGGCGAATTCCAAATTTTCTTCTGTGCCGGAACAAAAATTATCCAGGACCCTGACAAAGTGTCCTTTGGAAATCAGGTGCTCGGCGATATTGGATCCGATAAAGCCTGCTCCCCCAGTGATTAAAAATTTACTCATTATTGGTCCTTTCTTAAGTTATGTCACACGTTACAAAGTCACATGGTCACATGTGATCTTAGATTTTTTGCATGTGACGTTGTGACCCTGTGACTTTGTGACCTTATAGGTATCTATAAATATACTCCGGCAGGTGATACTCGATGTTTGTCAGGACATGGCCAAGCAGTTTGGAGTGAGCCTGATTGAGCAGTTCCGTGGCTCGTTTGACGATTCCGCGTTGGGTTCGACCGGCCTGGATGACCAGAAGGACTCCATCAACCTGCGAACCGACAATCCCGGAATCAGTAACGGATACAATCGGCGGGGTATCGATGAGCACATAATCGAATTTGGTTCTCATCGTGGTAAGCAAATTTTTCATTATTTCTGAATCTAAAAGTTCGGCGGGATTTTCTGGAACTGTGCCGGAAGCGATGAATGTCAAATTCTCGACATCAATATTGAACATGACATCAGCCACGTCCGCTTCCCCTTTCAAAACTTCGGTCAAACCAATTTTCTGATTTACCCCCAGGTACTTTGCCATCCGGCCGCGTCTTAAGTCGGCGTCGATCAATAGAACTTTCAACTTTTGCGCTGACTGAGCGATGGCCATCGCTAAATTAAGGGTCGTCACGGTTTTCCCCTCTGAATGCACCGAGCTGGTCACCACGATAATGCGCGGCGATTTTCCTTTGTTCATAGACAATAAATTCGTTCTTAAAATCTTATACTGCTCGGTAATGACCGCCTTGGGGTCAAAATAGGTTACGATCCGCGGGTCAACATTGGAATTCCCGATCTTTTTAATGACCATTTGTTCGCGTTCTTTAATACGCCCGATCTTGTCCAGGCGTTCCAGACGTACTTCCGTCGCTTTCTTAAGTGCATCAGTGATTTTACCCATGGAGCATCCTTTCCTAAAATTATTGGGAATTGGCCAATAATTGTCTTTTCAGTTTTTCTATTTCTTGACTTAAATCGATATATTGGTCGACCAGCTTCTTATTCGTTGCGTTAAGCTCGTTGATCTTGGAGCGCAACAGGCCGCTTTCGATAGAAACGTCCGTGACGTCTGATTGCACCTTGCTCACAATGGTATTTACCTGCTGAATTTTTCCGTCCAATTCTTTCTTGCTGTCCAAGTTGAGCGTCTTAACTTGTGAAACCAGGCTCTCGATCTGGTTCACTTTTCCCCGCTGGCTCCCGGTTGTCTTGGAAAGGGTCGCCATGGAGCTTCTGATTTTATTCAATTCGTAGAGGACTTTGACGTTCAATACCATGAACATGACCCCTAAACTTATCACCACGACAAATAGGACATTTATCGAAATGGATTTGGCCGGCGCGTCCGAATTGACCGATCTGGGATCCTCTTCTGCAATCGAAGGTTGTGTCCCCAAGGGAATCGCGGAGTCATGGGAAGCCGCCAAGATTTTTTCTTTTCTTTCGTCTTTAATTTGCTCCAAGGCCCTTAGAATTTTGCTCATCTTTGCCTCGCTCTTTTAAAAACTTAATTGAGATTAAGATTAGACTGTTCTTTAAAAATTTCGATCCGCTTGGCCAATAATTTGCCTTCGCGGTAAACCTCGTCAAAAAGGTCCCCGCGCAAATAGTTATACTCACGGGCAATGTTGAGAGTCGAGATGGTCGAAGCCACCGACTCCACCGCATGGTCCAGAGAATCATTCAACTCTTCTTTGGAATAAGATTTTGTTCCCCGCGCGATATTATTGGGAATGGATAAGGCCGACTCCTTCACCTGTTGATCGAGCGGCGAATCATTCTTTTCGGGAAAATACTGCGTCACATTGGAAATGACGTTGAAATACGCGATCGCTTTTTTCCAAAGATCAAGAACTTCAAAACGGTGATCCTGTTTGAGCTGCAATGCCGTATTGACTTTACATTTTGTGATATCCATTAGCCACCCACTTTTTCTTTTTCATACTGGTCCATTTTGTGCAGTGTCCGCTGAGCCGCTCCCTTGCCGATTTGCATAAGGGGAGACTCCCGGACGACTTCCTGCATGAGATTTTCATCAATCACGTCTTTTTCGTAAATAAATCCGTTCAAAAGAGCACTGTCGCAGATCTGATTGATCAGCCGCGGAACTCCCTGCGAAAACTGATAAATCAAATTTAAAGCTCCTTCAGTGAAATATTGCCGCTCGCTGTCGCTGGCGATACGCAACCGGTGCAGGACATAATCCTTGGCATCTTTTTCATCTAACGCCGTTAAATGAAAAAAGACAGCGATCCGCTGGCGCAGTTGCTCTAATTCCGGCAGGGCCAATTTCTTTTTTAGCTCCGGTTGTCCTAAGAAAATAATTTGGATAAGTTTTTCGCTTTCCGTTTCCAAATTAGAAAGCAGGCGAACCTCTTCCAGGACCGAAGGTTTTAAGTTCTGCGCCTCGTCGATGATCAAAACGACATTATGGTCGTTGCGCAACTGTTCGATGAGGTAATGATTAAGCTGGGAGAGCAGCTTGGCTTTCGAGCCGCTGGTATAAGGCACGTCAAACTCGTCCAACACCGTGCTGAGCAGATCTTTTCCGCTGATATGGGTATTTGTGATGAGTGCGGTCTGGGTCCGGTTATCGAGCTTATTAAGCAGAGTCCGACAGACCGTGGTTTTACCGGAACCGATCTCCCCGGTAATCACGACGAACCCTTTGCGCTCTTCAATGGCGTAGATCAAAGTGCTGAGGGCTTCCGTATGTTTGGCGCTTTGATAAAAGAAACGCGAGTTCGGTGTCAGGGTAAAGGGTGATTCTTTAAATCCGAAAAATTTATGATACATGGGGCTCCTTTGGGCCTATTTGATAAAATTGATAACGGCCATGGTCATGACGATCACAAAAACGCCGACGACAACGGTCAGCCCATATAACCAGTGTTCTTTTTCCGCTTCTTGCCGCACGGTATCTTCCGTTGTAATTTTGGAAATGGCGCCCAAAAGCGGTACGCCTAAATATTCTTTGGCTTCTTCCACGTCTATAAAAGACTGGTCAAGCAATTCGGCGCCGAATACCAATCCGATCCCCGAGATAACGCCGAAAAATAACCCGACAAAAGCAATGACCATTTTGTTGGGTTTAGCGGGCTTCAGGGGAACTCGCGGCGGATCCAGGACCGTATACTTTGTTCCTTCCTTAGACGATTGCAGGCGTTGGGTGATCCTGGCTGTTTCCAATCGCTGCAGCAGCATATTATAAATTCCGTCATTAACTTTCACATCCCGCGCCATGACATTGTCGAGCCTATCGATCAGCATGACCTTATAAATATCGTCCTGTGCTTCCTCCCCCGGAGTAAGCGAGGCCGGAACATTGGAAGACGTCTTGGACGATTTTGTTTCCAGGCCGTCCAAGGCTTTTTTGATTTCGTCCACAATAGGTGCGGTTGTTTGTACCCCCAGACTGATATTTTCGGTATACTCTAAATCTTCTTCCTGCAGCTCTTTCTTCTTGGCATCGATGCGTTCGCGTAAACGCCTAACATCCGGATGTTTATCGGTGGAATCCACCAAAAGGGCCTTGAGCTGATCTTGCAAGGCGACGATTTCGGCCGATTTAATTTTTCCTTTATAAATCTTCAGCTGCTCCTCGATAAATTTGATGGCATCTTCGGTTTCTTTGTTTTGCGCTGCCACGTTGCGCCCGACAAAGATATCCAGGATGTTTTGAACAACTGCCTGCGTCATCTGCGGGTCTCGTCCCATAAAGGAAAGCTCAATAATATTCCCTCCTTTAAGTCGGATGGAAATACGATCTCTTAACTCATCAACCAACTGCTCGTAACCTTCTTTGTCTTTCACATCAGCATCGAGTCTGAGGCGCTTGACCAGCTCGGTGAGACTGTTCCAGCCTAAGATCGACTCACGGATCGTGGTCATGCGCTGACTCACGGTTGTCGAAACAGCCAAACGATCAAAAAGCGGGTTATCGGTCTTGCCTTCTTCCACCAGAATAGTCGAAGAGGACGTATATTCCTTAGGCAGCAGCAGTCCCGTGCAGATCCCGAAGACTAACCCGATGAAGCTGGGGATAATCAGGACCTCTTTACGCCGGAAAAATATTTTCAAATAATTCAATATGGGTAGGCCACCTTCATTTAATTCCAACATTTATCATCCTTTCGTTTGCCTCATAAGAAAATTTTTTCTTTGGTGAGGCTAACCTCAATAAAATTAAAATGGCGCAATAACTGTTCGGCCCGTTCCCGCCGCCGCGGAAACAGGTTGCGTGACCGGGCTGATGGCCCGCATTGTCTTTGCTAAGAAAGTCGGCGGCACGTACAAAGTGTCGCCTGGCTTCATCACAAGATTCTCGCGCAAATCGCCCTGATAAAGCAGCGCCTCTACGTCAACATTCCGTTGTTCGGCGTTTCCCAACTCCGAAGGGGTGATCACCAGGCTTCTTTTGCTCGCCGCAGTCAAAAGCGGCAATCTAGCCTCCATAAGCGCCTCGCGTACAGTAATCGTATCCCCGCGCATAAATATTTTTCCGGGGGCCCCGACCTCACCCACCACATAGACAATTTTGCTGTTATATCCGACGATTTTGACAGTTACCTCGGGTGAAATAATATATTCAGAAAGTTTTTGCACCACAAAATCTTTCACTTCATCTTTCGTGAAGCCTTCAATTTTAACATCACCGATGAATTCATACTGAATATTTCCTTCATTATTAATAATGTATTGTCCGCTGACCTCGGGGTGACGCATGACACTGATTTCGATCACATCATCCTCCCCTAATGTATAGCGGCTGTTGGTTTCTGCTGCACCGGCCGGTAGTGGGACAATACTCTCCAACGGGATAGGTTCTGCGCGTTTGACATTTTCATTTGAGGGCGCGGCACCGCTTTCCAAGGCAGCGACTTCTGCCGCAGCTACTTCCGCAGGACTTAAATTGATTTCGGCAGGACTTACGTTTGCAGGACTGATACTGGCGGCGTCAACATTTGCTGCCACCGTAGCCTCTTCCTGGCCCAGAGCCACGTAAGAGGTATAAAACACAACACAGCACAAAATAAAAGTAATCAATAACCATCGATCTAATCGTATCTTCATAGCATTCTTCTCCTTAATATAATATTTGCCATCTCCATTATGCAGCCTCAAAAACAGCTTCATGGAATTGACGTATTTGGACGATATCGTCTTCTTCATAAACACGCCATCCCCGCCAATCGCGTTTCGGCTTCTTAATCTTTCCGACCTTTTCCCAACGGGCAAGGGTTTTCGAACTCACCCCCAGGATTTCTGAGACCTCCGTGATTGTCATCCTTTTTTTCACGTCTAATCCTCCTTTTGTCACTACTTCTGAAATTTGCATATGCATCCCCCAAGATTTTGTAAGTTTAAAGTATGTACCCTTAGTACAGCAATTACCATGCCATTCCCGGACAATGTACCGTAGTTATTTTTACAGGATTATAACTCATTGTAAAATATACATTTATGTCAAGATAATTAATCGATTGAAAATCTGATTTTAAGACCATTTTTCTCAGCATGTTTAAAAGAATGAACATGTTTGTCTATGACATACTAGGACAATTATGGAACCCGTAATATAGCATAAGGTTAGAAATATGTCCATTTTTTACATCATTGTCCTGGTTTAACCTGGCATGGGTGGGTCAAGAAAAAATTATTGACATTTTGAATAATATGGTATACTTCTTGCTACATATGAAGATCAATATCTCAACACAACAGGTCCAAAAACAGATCCTTGCCCCGGCTGTACAGCAGTCTATTGAGATCTTGCTGCTTCCCCTTCAGGACCTGCACCTTACGATTGAGCAGGAATTGCAAAGCAATCCCCTTTTGGAACTGGACGAAAGCCATCCAGAGACCGCAGAACTCCCTTGGAGCGAAAAATTTATACAGCAAATAAAGCATTACGAAAAGGCTAACTCTTCTGATTATTCTTCGCAAGAGGCAGGCGATGACCTGCCGGAGGAGAGTCCCCTGAAGCGTGAAATCAGTTTAGAAGAAAATCTCCTTCGGCAGCTGCGGATAGAAACATCCAATCTCCTGGAGTTAAAAATCGGCGAATTTATTATCGGCAATCTGGATGAGGATGGTTATCTCAAGTTAAGCCCAACCGACATCGCCCAGGCCTTCAGCCTGACGGATACGGTCCTGGTGGAACGTGTCCTGCAGATCATTCATGGATTCGAACCGATAGGAGTTGCCGCATGCACACTGCAAGAGTGCCTCTTAACGCAAGCTGAAATCAAATATAACGGCACACAGCCGCTCGTTTCACAGATCATCCAAGGATATTTAAAAGAAATCAGCCAGAAAAAACTCACTGAGGTTGCCAAGAAATTAAATGTTTCGCATGCGGAAGTTGCGGAGGCGATCAAGATCATTGCCGCCATAGACCCCAAACCGGCACGGAATTATCGCCCCATCGACCCGACCATTTTCATTAAGCCTGATGTCGTGATCACCAAGGATGAAGATGTTCTGGAAGTGACGGTAAGCCAGGAAGGTACGCCCCGCTTACGGATCAACCCGCTCTACCGCGCGATGCTTAATCAACCGCATCTCAGCGAAGAAGAAAGAAATTTTATCCGCGAAAAACTTAAAAACGCGCTACAGTTTATCAAGAGCATCGAACAACGTGGACAGACGCTCAAAGCCATTACCTATTATATTTTGGACAAACAAAAAGCATTTTTCGAACAAGGCCCCAAAGCCCTGGTGCCGATGACGCTCAAAAACATTGCCGCTTCCTTAAACCGCAATGAATCGACCATCAGCCGCGCGATAAGCCACAAATACATCGATACTCCCCAGGGGATATTCCCTTTCAAATTCTTCTTTTCCCAAGGGATCGGCGAAGAGGCGGTCAATGGAGAGATTTGTTCACGCAGTGTTAAGGAAGAGATCAAAGAGATTGTCGAAGGGGAAAATAAATATTCCCCGCTTTCCGATCACGACATTCAAATGCTGCTCGAAAAACGAGGCATGCATGTGGCTCGACGCACCATCAGCAAATACCGGCAAGTTTTAAATATCCTTCCCTCCCACCTGCGAAAAGGATAAGCACCTTACCTTAAAAAACTACGGGCTCTTGCGTTCAAAATCATCCTGCAAACGGATAATATCATTTTCCGACAAATAGTCACCGCAGGCCACTTCAATAAAAACCAGATTCGCTTTCCCGGTGTTCCCGATCCGGTGGACCGTTTCCAGCGGGACATCAATGACCATCCCGGGTTCAACGGGAATCTCTTTCTTGCCGATGACCGCGATCCCTTGGCCGGCGACAATGATCCATTTTTCAGAGCGCCGTAAATGTTTTTGCAAGCTCAGGCGCGCCCCCGGCTTGACCTGGACTCTTTTAACCCAGACGCCGGGTTCCTGAAAAAGTTTAAAATAATTTCCCCAGGGCCGCTCCACAAAACTGGCGGTTTCTTGGTTTAAGGTTTTCTCGTCCATTTTTTCCCTTTCTATAAATGCTTCTTTATGGCGGTTAAAATGGCCTCGGATCTCGCCTGATCCCCAAAGACCCCCACGCGGATTTTAATTTTAGAGGATCGCTCGGTCAGGGCTTCGATGGTAACATGGACATCTTTTCCATCCGAGTAGGCTGACCGGAGCTTAGCATTATGTTTATCTTTGTGGTCTTGGGTGACCGCCAGGTCCAATTGTTTCAAACCCCTTAAGGCGGCCCGGTGAGCCCGCGCCACCGAGGCGTCAACGTTATATTCCAAGTCACCGTTGATCCAGGCAAACGTGCCGGCTCCGGCGGCTGCCCCGATGAGCAGAGGGACACACCCGCCTTGGCTGATCACCGCCCCAAAAAGCAAGAAAGCAATGCCCCATTGCCTCACTGTGCTAATCATGGCTTCTCCCTTTTTTCGTATTAAAAAATTCTTTTATTTTTTTTAAAAGGACATCCAAGGCTTTCTGTGTGTGGACCCCGGAAATAAAAAATGACTCCAAATCCGCCGGCGGAAAATAAATCCCCTGAGAAAGCAAATACTGAAACAACTGCGCGTACAGTTCCTGATTCGAGGCCCCTTGTGCCTCAGCATAATTTTGTACCGGATCTTTTTGAAAGCGCAGACTCAGCATTGATTTATAGACGGAAAGATGCGCCGAAATATTGTTGTCTTTAAAATATTGATTGAGCGATTGGCTAAAATGTTCCGCCTTGCGGTTCAAAATTTCATAAAAAGCCGGCGTAAGCATCTTCAGCGTGGCTAAGCCGGAACGCATAACGACCGGATTGCCGGAAAATGTCCCGGCCTGATAAACACCGCCTAAAGGCGCCAGGCATTCCATGATCTCACGCCGGCCGCCGTACGCGCCGACCGGAAATCCGCCGCCGATGATCTTTCCCAAGCAGGTAAGGTCCGGCGTGATGCCGTACTCTACCTGTACCCCGCCGGGACGCATCCGAAACCCGGTAATGATTTCGTCTAAAATAAAAACAATATTGAATTTCTTTGTCAGCGCGCGCAGGCCCTGCAGAAATTCCTTTTGCGCCGGGATAACTCCCATATTCCCCGCGACCGGCTCAACGATCACACAGGCGATCTCATCTTTATACCGCGCTAATGTTTCTTCCGCTACTTGAAGGTCATTATAAGGCAGGCTCAGAGTGCCCTCGATATGGTTTCGAGTGATCCCCAGGCTCGAGGATTCTTTCAGCTTCGCGACACCGGAACCGGCCTTGATCAGAAGATCGTCAAAATGCCCGTGATAACAGCCGTCAAATTTGACCAGCATGGATTTTTTCGTAAAGCCGCGCGCCAGACGGATAGCGCTCATGGTGGCTTCGGTGCCGGAGTTTACAAAGCGCAACAGATCGATCGAAGGGACATGTTCCACGATATACTTGGCGATATCGATCTCTTCCCTGGTCGTTGTTCCGTAACTTATCCCTTTATTGATACGTTTGCGCCCGGCCAGAACCACATTGCGATGCGCATGACCGAGGATGAGCGAGCCCCAGCCGCAGCAGTAATCCGTGTAGCCGTTCCCGTCCACATCAAAGATTTTTGTTCCGCTGCCTGATTCGATGATCAGCGGATTGCCCCCGACGGAATTAAAGGCCCGCACCGGGCTGTTCACCCCGCCGACCATAACACTTTGAGCCTGCTGAAAAAATTTCTGGGAGTTAGCGTTTGTCATTCATCCATCTCAAGGCATCTTGCGCATGGTAAGAAATAATGATATCCGCACCGGCGCGCTTGATGGCGGTTAAACTTTCCAGAACGATCTGTTTTTCATCGATCCACTTTTTTTGCGCGGCGACTTTGATCATCGCGTATTCACCGCTGACACTGTACGCTGCAAGCGGCACGTTTAAATCGCGCCTGAGCAGAGCAATGATATCCAGATATGCCAGGGCCGGTTTGACCATCACCATATCCGCGCCTTCCGCGACATCCTGCCGGGCTTCTTTCAAGGCCTCGCGGGCGTTAGCATAATCCATTTGATATGATTTTCGATCGCCGGATTCCGGCGTGGAATGCGCCGCCTCCCGGAACGGCCCGTAAAAAGCCGAGGCATACTTCACGGCATACGAAAGGATGGCGATATTTTGAAAATTATTTTTATCCAAATCCTGGCGGATATGCGAAACCCGAAAATCCATCATGTCCGAGGGGGCCACGATATCGGCGCCGACTGCGGCGTGTGAAACCGCCACCTTCCCTAATATAGGTAAGGTTTTGTCGTTATCCACCGCGCCGTCCGCAATAATGCCGCAGTGTCCGTGATCGGTATAAGCGCATAAACATATATCCGTTATCACCAAAAATTTCGGGAAATTCTTCTTGATCGCTTTGACCGCCTTCTGCACGATACCGGTCGCCGCATAAGCCCCACTTCCCTGATTGTCCTTTTTATCTGGGACCCCAAAAAACAACCCGGCGCTGCCGCCCGCTTTCTGATACGACTCCACGGCTCTTAAAAGTTGGTCCGTGGAATAGCGGTAAATGCCGGGCATGGATTCGATCGCCTCTTGTTTTTTCGTGCCTTCCCTGACAAAAAACGGCTGGATCAATTGTTCTTTCACCAGGTGCGTCTCGCGCACCAAACGGCGGATGGACTCATGAGCCCGTAATCTGCGGAATCTATTCATAGACTAAAACCTCACTCTCGTAGCCGAATTGCTGCAACGCCTTTTGTGTGTACGGACCGCGGCATAAAATCTGCCAATGACGGGGTATTGTACCATAATCCTCCAGAAAATTCTGTACCGTTGAAGGACTGGTGAATAAAACTTTATCGATATTGTCCTTCGGCAGCTCCCGCCAATCCGGTTTGGTATTCTGATAGATGGTGACTTCTTTGATCTTCGCGCCCAATTTCGTCAATTCTTTCTTCAGGAAAGGATTGGACAGCGAGGACCGGGGAAACAAGAACTTTTTTCCTTTCAATTTATATTCGTCTTTGAGAATTTGCAAAAGGCCTTCACTCGTTTCAACCGCGGCGGTCACTTTAGGGGTAATATCATAAAAGCTCAGGGCCTCGGCGGTTTCTTTGCCGATCACCGCGAAGTCGACTTTTTTCAAACGGTCGATCGGGTAATGCAGTTTCTTAAGCTGCGCAAAAAAATACTGCACGGCAAAACGGCTGGTTAAAATAATCCAATCATACTGCAATAAATTGACCTTAAAAATTTTTATTTCCTCGGATTTAAGTTCAACTTCCGAGATCTGGATCATCGGAAACGGGATGATTCTGCCGAGGGACTTATATCTTTCCGGATGGGTCCCCGCATAAAGGATCGTTTCTCTGGCCGAACTTGCGGCCTGCCAGAATTTGACCACCTCGCCGACAATGATCAAGGCCGGCGGCTGCAGGTTTTCCGCTGCTGCCAGTTTTTGGATCGTCGCAACCGTACCGGAAACAATGCTTTCTTGCAGGCGCGTCCCCTGACAAACAATCATGACCGGTATCTGGTCCGGCCAGCCGTTTTTCTTGAGACTTTGCACGATAAGATCTAATTTGGTAAGCCCCATCAGAAAGATCACGGTGTCCGCTTTGGGGATCTCGATGGGCTGAGGATGCTGATTGTCTTCGGACTCGCCGTGACCGCTCAAAAAAGCCACCGAGGATGCTACCCCACGCGCCGTCAAAGGGATCCCCAATCCTGAAGGGATACCGGTCGCCGAGCTGATCCCCGGAATGACCTCTACTTTAATATGATAACTGCGCAGATATTGAATTTCATCCGCGCCGCGGCCAAAGATCAGCGGGTCTCCTCCCTTAAGCCGTACCACATTTTCCCCGGCCATGGCTTTTTGCCGCAGCATCCTGGACAATTCTTCCTGGGCTAAGGTGTGTTCGCCTTTTCTTTTTCCAACATAAACTTTTTCCGCTTTCGCCGCATAAAGGAGAACATCGGAATGCACCAAATAATCATAAAAAACACAATCGGCTTTTTTTAACGCCTTGATCCCCTTGGCCGTGATCAACTCCGGATCTCCCGGACCGGCCCCGACCAAAGTGACCTGACCGTATTTCTTGCGGACATCGATGGCCGAAAATATCCCGCGCAACTCCTCATCCCCGCGGCGCCCCACCACGGCCAACTGCCCCTGCAGCGGCATCGTCTCCCAGGGAAAAACCTCCTTAATACGCTTTTGTAACCCTAAACGTTTGAGGGCTGCCGTAGCCACAACGACACCGTCGCATTGACCTTGTTCCACCAAGGCCACGCGCTCTTCAATAGTTCCGCGGATATCGACGATCTTTACTTTTGAATTCAGTTTGAGAAGAGATTGCTGACGGAGCAGGCTGCTTGTTCCCACCGTTGCCCCATTTTTCAATTGCGAAAATCGGACCTTCCCGACAAAGGCGTCCGTATCATCGACCGAAGACGTCAGGGCAAAAATTTTTAAATCTTTATGGAGGGGCTGCGGCAGATCCTTGGCGCTGTGGATGGCGATATCAATGTCGCCTTTCAATAACGCCTGATCCAAAGTATCGGTAAAAAAATTCTCGGCCGGATTGATCATAAGCGAAGTGGTCTTGTCCTGATCCCCGCGTGTCTGATAGATCACCTGCTTATACTCCACCATGATCTCTTGCTTGGCGAGATAAGAAAACACCTCTTTAACCTGGGCTAAGGCCAAGGGGCTCCCGCGGGAACCAACTTTGATCTGTGTTTTGGGGGAACGGCTCAGTGTGTTCATTTTAAAATTTTATTCTGCTTTATGATTGCAATTTCTGTGGGTACACCACAGCGGAAGCACAATGCCGCTCGCACAGCAAGGGATCATCACGGCAAACACCACGATCACCAAGATCACTCCTAACGAATGGATCCAGTCGGCTACTCCGAATGCCGTCAGATAAAGGACCGCGGAAACACTGCTGAAAAGGACATGCACCGAATGAGAATATTCCGTGGATTTCTCCACAACATCCGGAACAATAAAACCGGCGATGACCCCCAGGATCGCAAAAGGAATAATAATATCCGGGTGTTCGATGAGGCAGATATGGATCGCCATACTTCCGTGCAGCAAGAAACGTCCGCCCAGATAAGGAAAAATCGCGTCACTTAACCCGCAGACACCGATGGAGCCTAAAAAACCGACGGCCACCGCCTTCAGGACCCGCTTTTCATGTTTCCAAAACATCGCGGTCGTCGTGATCGAACTGAAAAGAATATGGCTGGCGTGAGAAACGTGAAAAAATTCCCGCGACGCCTGCGGCAGCAGCTCTTCGGACCGGGCCAAAATAGCGAAGAATGTCAAGATGCCCATCAGCATCAGCCCCATGGTCGTGCCAAAAATGGTATACGGCAAATGATGCCCCAACTCTACCAAAATATATTCCAGCTTATTTTTCTTCGTCATACCGGGTTTCCCTTCTTTTTAAAACTTTTTTTGGTGCGACATTTGCCGCACACCCCTTCCAATTTCAGATCTATGGCTTCCTCCTCGATGTATCTGGTGTGGCGCAATCTTTGTTTTACGTCCGAGATATCAATGCCCTCCAGGCATTCCATATCCCCGCACGTACGGCAGACAAAATGCGGGTGCTGCGGGTTATGTTTTTCACACATCACCTCATAACACATAGTCCCCTTCTGTCCGGTCATCCGGCGCAATATTTTTTTGGCGACAAAAAGATCAAGGATCCTGTACAGCGTGACCTTGTCGATGGGTGTGGTCTTGCGGATTTCCTGCAACAAACTTCTGGGGGCGATGGCCTTGGGCGACCGGGAAATGACCTTGAGCACGCCCACCCGGTGCACGGTGGAGGCCACCTGTCCTCTGGCCAACAATTCAACGACATTACAGCGCTTCCGCATCCCGGCCTTCCTTTATAATTTTAAAATTTATTAGACGGCGGAAATTATAACACAATGCAACTAAGTTGCAATAAAATTATTGCGGGGGCAAAAAGAGAGAAGGTTATCCCAAATTATCTTGTGATGAGGGCCTTGATCTTAGGCAGGGCTTTTTCCGTGGCCTCTTGGCCGGCATTGATAAGATCATCAACGCGGTACAGCTCAAACCAGTTGATCCCCACGAGATCGGGATGGATCAAGACATCCGCCTCCTGCACACTTTTTTCGGCGATAACGTATTCACTCGCCTGCAGAGTACGGACAATGATATCCGCAATGTTTGGAGAAAATAATCTGCCTAAACGAATCCCGATGTATTTCAAGGGGGATTTGAGAAACGGAATTTTCTGCTCTTCCTGGACACGTTTTAACTCCAGGTCATGACCTTTGGAAACATGGTCCGGAGACTGCAGCACGTTCACGGCAATAATTTTGTGGATCCCCAGATTACGCAGCACATTGGTCGGCAGAGGATTCAAAACACCGCCGTCAATGATCATCTTACCGTCTTCTTGGATCGGCGGAATGACCCCGGGGATGGAAATACTGCGACGGACAGCTTCCACCAAGGAACCGCTGTCGATGACGATCTCTTCCCGCCTTAAAAGATCATACGCCACGACCTTAAAAGGAATAAAGGTGTCATAAAATGTTTTATCTCCCAGATGGCTGCGCAGCCAGCGGCGGATCGCATGCCCTCTGACCAATCCTGCCGGAGACAGCGGAAAGTCGACCAATTTTATCAAATCCTTTTTACGCTCAAATTGCCGGGCCGTGGTCTCCAGATCAGCGGCTTTTTGTCCCGTCACCCAAAAACTTCCCAGCAAGGCACCCATACTGCTGCCGACCACGACATCGATGGGAATATTTTCCCTTTCCAAAACACGGATCACCCCGACATGCGCGACCCCTAAAGCGGCTCCGCCTCCCAAGACCAATCCCACGAGAACCCGGCCGATCCGACGGGCAATACGCGTAACGGTCTTAGAATATTCACTGTGCGGCTCAGAAACGATCACCGTCATCGCCTCGCTCACCATCGCCACGTTCAATTCGAAGCGCATCAACGGCGGGAGTTTTGTCGAAATGTAATATTCGATCTTTTCATTGATCTCCTCAAAGGAGGAATAATCTTTGTTCTGCATCCCGGAGAGGATCACCTGTAATTTATCGGAACGGAAATTATCTTTCAAAATTCCTTTAAGGTCATGGATCACCTGCCGCGTCATGCGCAGATCTTCTTCCCTATCCCAGATGATCAATTGGACAAGATCAGACTGCGTCAATGTCCTTAAAACCACATCGTCCATTTCATTGGGCAAGTCCACCACGATATAATGATAATCATTCGCCAAGGAACTCACAAATTGGGCGATCAAAGGAGAACTCTCCATATCAAAAACCACACTCAGCAAATCGATCTTTAACTCACCCTTGGAAATATTTTGCTTGATGAACTCAGAATTACTGGCAATGCTATTCAGATTGACCGGGGCTTTTTTCCACTGCGGCGAAGCTTCTCCGATGCCGGTTCCGGAGGCGACACTGTGCTTTCCCTGCGGATTGATGCTCACAAAAATAACTTTTTTCCTGGTTTCGCGTTCCAGGCCGAAGGCTAAATTAATGGCATAGGTGGAACTGCCCGAACCCTTGACCGGGCTGTAAATGGAAATGATCGTGCTCTCCACCGGAGATTTGGTCCGAGTGAGGTTCTGACGGATACGCTGCGAGAGGCTGTGGCTTAACTCGATCCCTAATTGCGGGACCGATCGTAAGATGGCATGAAATTCATCTTTGGGAATTTGCAAGATGATGGCATCGTTGATGGCCTCATAGTTTAACGAATGATTCTCTCCCGTCATGATCGAAATAATGCCGAAGTGCATACCGCGGTGCAAAAATTCCAAATCTTGCTTTTTGCCGTTCGGGGCGAGGGCGTATGACTGGACGCGGCCGGAAACCAGACAGTAAAAATTGTCCGGCGGGTCTCCCTGCCGACGGATAATGTCGCCTTTCTTATATTCAAAGATGACCGACTTGCGGGCTACCTTGCGCAATTCCAGCCAACTCAATTTGCTAAAGATCGGAATTTGTTTAGCAATCGCAAATCGACTAATCAGCGAAGTCAAACTGGCCATGGGATCTCAATTTTCTTGGTTTATGCTGGTTTGAATGACGCTAAACGCGCAGGTCAAATGACAATATCGTTTTCCAGCCATTGGTATTCTTTGGCTAAAAGTTTTTTGGCTACCGCGATCTTCTTGCGATCGTGATTGCACTGATCGCTACGAAACGCCTCTTCGATCCGTTTCTTGGCCTCACGGCAAAAAAGGTCCGCCAATTGCACGGCATTTTCTTTACCTTCTTTGGACAACGCCTGGGCATAAGAGCAGGTCGTGGCCATGGCAAAAAGATCCGTCCCGATATCCACGATGCGGTTTAAAACGCTTTGTTTGGATTCCAACCGCTGCTGATACCGCAGCATATTGTGAAAGACGATCCGCGCCAGACGCTTGCTCGTCTCTTGCACATACGTCATATGCTGACCCAAAGGCTGCGGGAACGTGGAACTGGCAAAATTGGGAAGCCACAGCTTAGGGTACCAAACCGCGTAATATCCCATCAGTTTAAAAAAGATCTGGATCTTCTGCGGCAGCGGCGTGCGCGAGCTTAACAGCGGCAGACTCTTCGAAAGGTGCGGGTCCAAAGCTTCCCGCGCGATAAACAGATGCATGATCTCGCTGGTGCCTTCAATGATCAAATTGATGCGCACATCGCGCATCACCCGTTCCACCGGCCAATAATCCGCTC
>MHGP01000058.1:3070-3194 GCA_001805615.1 Omnitrophica WOR_2 bacterium RIFCSPHIGHO2_02_FULL_48_11 | reverse complement strand
CTGTGCTCCGTACAAAAATATTTCGCCATCGCCGCCTCAAGACGGATATCTTTTTTCTTATCATCGGCCATCGCCGCCGTAAGCCAGCTGACGGCATCCAACGCAAAGGTATGGCTGGCGATAT
>MHGP01000058.1:0-3028 GCA_001805615.1 Omnitrophica WOR_2 bacterium RIFCSPHIGHO2_02_FULL_48_11 | reverse complement strand
AACCCAATTTTAAAGCGATCGCTTCATGCTCGCCGATCGGATGCCCCCACTGGATCCGTTTAGCCGACCACTGCCGGACCACATGCAAGCACCACTTGGCGATCCCCGTCGAGGCCGCCGGCAACGTCAGACGTCCCGTGTTCAGCGTCATGAGCGCCAGTTTTAACCCCTCGCCTTCGCCTAAAATAATATTTTCCCGGGGGACTTTGACATCTTTAAAACGGACCAGGCCGTTCTGAATCCCGTGCAACCCCATGAACTGACACCGGTGGACAATTTCAAATCCCGGGGTATTTGTTTCCACAATAAAAGCGGTGATCTGCTTGCGTTCTTTGCCGTTGACGATCTTCGGCGGGGTGACGGCCATAACGACGATCAGTCCGGCGATCAAGCCGTTCGTGCACCAAAGTTTTTCTCCGTTAATTAAAAAATATTTTCCGCCTTCGACCGGAGTGGCCGTGGTTTTCATATTACGGGGATCCGATCCCGCCTCCGCCTCAGTCAAGGCAAAAGCCGAAACCACCCCCTGCGCGAACATGGGAAAATATTTTTTCTTTTGTTCTTCGGTGCCGAATAATTTTAACGGCTGCGGAACACCGATGCTCTGATGGGCGGAGAGCAACACGGCCGTCGATCCGCAAAAACTCGCCACCAAATGAACCACCCGGCAATAATTGATCTGGCTTAATCCCAGCCCGCCGTATTCCTTGGGGATCTTAATGGCAAAGGCCTTAAGCTGTCCTAACCCCTGGATAACCTTATCCGGGATGATCCCGCTGCGGTCCACTTCGTCCGGATCCAGATTCTGTTTTAAAAATGTGCCTAATTTTTCAAGAAAGGCATCGCCCTCTTTTTTATCAGCCTCACTTTGCTGCGGGAACGGAAAGATGAGCGGCAGATCCACCTTGCCGTAAAAAAGCTTGAGAGCAAAACTCGGATACTTCCACTCCTGCTCGCGGGCATCTTCGGCAAACTCTAAAGAAGCTCTTTTTTCGGAGCTGATATTTTTATCATACATGCTCATAGATTCTCTCCTTTGATGGCTTAAATTTTCTCATGTTTGCCATCTCATTGAGAACATTAAAGTTATAAAAACCCTCTAATTAAAATTATAGAAGCTTTCGGGGGGAAATCAATCAAACTATTGCTTTTTTTAAAAAAATCGCGTCACGGGCGGGACGAAAAACGGAAGGCAATTATTTTTACGGAAGATATTTTTGAGCCAGCTGGGGCACGTCCTCCAGCGACACGCCGCTATACCAAACATTGTCCGGCTCCGACGTTTCCTGAAGAACAGAGGAAGTCGGAGTCCCGACCCCTGATGCGGCATCGGGGCGTCGAGAATACACCATGATGTTGCATCCAGTACTGCATTGCCCCAAACATTTTGCCTGCGCAATACGGATCTGCGGATGCAGGCCGCGCTCTTTGGCGATCCGCCGCAGCTCTATAAAAATTGCTTCACCTTTGTGGTCCCCGCAGCTGGGCTTTTCGCCTTTCTTGTCATTCGTGCAGACAAAGATCTGTTTTTGATAAGGAGTATTTTGCGATTTCATGAAGGAATGCCTTTCGTTAATATGACCAAGGCCTCAATGTGCTTTGTCCTCGGGAAAAAATCAAAAGGACAGATCTTGTGGATGACCCAGTTATTTTTTACAAAACTCGCCAGATCCTGCACCAGCGATTCCGGGTGACAGGATAAATAAAGCAAATGCCGTATATCCGTGCGCTGGCTTAACATCTGGCCGGCTGCCGGGCGCAGGCCGCTTCTGGGCGGATCCACCAGCACGACTTTTTCCGTCTGGCCTGCTTCGTCCAGGAGCGCCGCGGCAACATCCTCGACCCGGCCTTCGCTGATCTGAAAATTATTCAGCTGATGGTACTGCGCATTATATTTGGCCAATTCAATGGAAAATTTTCCCTCTTCGACCAGAACGGTCTTGGCGACACTCTCGGCCAGGCACAATCCGAACAGGCCCACCCCGCCGTATAGATCAAAAAACGTTGTCTGCTTATTAAAAATATTAAGTGATTTCAGTTTCTCGATCACCGCCGGCAAGATCGACAAGTTGGCCTGAAAAAATGTTTCCAGAGAATAAAAAATCTTTCGCCCGGCCACTTCGGTCCACAGATAATCCTCGGCCTTAAGACGCAACGACCGCCGTCCCATTCCTCCCCACAGCACGCGGCCGTCATCGCCGGTCCTCACGACCAGATTCGCCAAATGATATTTTTCTGTCAAACGTTGTATCGCCTGCTTCTTCAACTCCGGCAAGAAATCAGAGATAGCCGGCATGGCGATCGGACAGGTATCGATCGGGATCGTCCGGTTAAACTTTTCCGAAGAAAAACCGATCAGGACCCCTTCCCTTTGCGTGCGGTGCAATTTCAGATCCAGCCGGTGGCGATAGTGATAAATATTCGGGGACGGGCAGATGCTTTCAAAAATTTCGTCCGGCAAAGTAAATTTTGCGCGAAAAATGTTTTTTAATTCTTCCGCTTTGATCCGCAGTTCTTTTTCATAAGGAATATCTTGATAACGGCATCCGCCGCACTGTCCAAAGACCCGGCACAGCGGTTGTTCTTGCGAAGCTTCAGGGATGGAATGGTCCAGCAGGGATTGCATCTTTTATTTGACCGTGACTGAGTTCAGGATGGCCTCGGCGGCCGGTAAATACCGGTCAAAGCTTCCGATGAGAGCCGCGTACGTAAACTGGTAGGCTTTATTATTTTTTATACACCAGATATGCATCATTTTGATGTTGAGACTGGGGGTGTTGGGATCGGCCCCTTGATAAACGAATTTGTGGGCCGGTTGCCCGAGCCACAGAGTAGGAACGGACTCCTCGATCTTTATGCTTTGTTTAAAAACCGCCACCATTTGGCGGATCGCCATGTCGGTATATTTTTTTAAACTCACCGGATCCGCGGACAGATCCTGCACGATGATGTTCACATTTTCCTGAAAACTATCCAGGTTCGTTTCCTTGGGCGATAAGAAAGCCACCACCACGCCGGGCTGGTCTTC
>MHGP01000057.1:40823-82433 GCA_001805615.1 Omnitrophica WOR_2 bacterium RIFCSPHIGHO2_02_FULL_48_11 | reverse complement strand
GTTGCCATTGATTTATTGCATGATTTTGGTATAGTGGCTAAGAGAATTGACGGCCGGACCGGGGTTTGGGTGGGTCAAGATAAGATCGCTTCTATCGGGGTCGGCGTACGTAAATGGGTTTCGTATCACGGGTTAGCGATCAACATCAATACGGATTTGCAGCTTTTTTCACTGATCCGGCCTTGTGGACTGGATGTGCAAATGACCTCGATGGCAAGGCTTTTAAATCGTCCCGCAGAGCTTGATCTTATCAAAACCAAGATCATCGAACATTTTAGCCGGGAGTTCCATTTGAATTTTACTTCTGAGGAAAAAATATGACCAAGATTTTAGTCCCGGAATTAGGCGAAGGGATTGTCAAAGCGACCGTTGCGTTCTGGCATGTGAAGGCAGGGGATCAGGTCCGGGAAGACGATGACATCGTTGAACTGGTGACCGATAAAGCGACATTTAATGTCCCTGCCAATTGTCCCGGTGTCATCAAAGATATTCTGGTGAAGGAAGGCCAAGAAGCCCGTATCGGAGAAATTTTAGCGATTATCGATGCCAAATAACTGCAGCTCTTATGTCCCCTGAAACTAAAGAACACAAACGACGTGTACTTCTCATGTATATCACTAAGGTCTCCGGTCACCGGCAGGCCACCTTGGCGATCCAGAGATCCTTGCGTTCTATGGATCCCAACGTCGAGGTTCCTTGCATCAATGGTTTTGGGTATACGTATCCGCTTCTGGAAAAAGTCGTCAACCGGGCCTACATGGGGATCATCCGCCGCACCCCCAAGGTCTGGGATTATTTGTATGATAATCCGAATATCGTCAAACAATCGGAATCCCTTAAGAAATTTCTCCACAAAACAAGCCACAAAAAATTATCCAAATTATTCGAGCGCTATAAACCGCAGACGGTTGTCTGCACTCAGGCGTTTCCCTGCGGCATGGTGGCGGATTATAAATTGGCGCATCATCTCAATATTACGCTGATCGGCGTCTTAACGGATTTTGCACCGCATTCTTATTGGTTGAATGAAGGGGTGGATTATTATGTGGTCCCTTCACAGGATATCAAGGACCGCTTTATCATGAAGGGTGTTCCGCCGGATAAGATCAAGGTTTACGGTATTCCCATCAGAATAAAATTCGCCAATCAATTGGACCATCGGCCGATCGCGCAAAAGATAGGGCTGGATATTAATATCCCGGCGGTGCTGATCATGGGGGGCGGGCAAGGGTTAGGCCCGATCAAAGAAGTGGTGGAATCGCTGCTGAATTTAAATTTGAGTTTGCAGTTGATCGTCATCGCCGGAACGAACAAAAAACTTATCCAGTGGCTCAATACCCTGAAGCCGGTGATGAATAAAAAAGTGATTTTTTATGAATATGCCAAGAACGTCGATGAATTGATGGAAGTCGCTACATTGATCATCACCAAGCCCGGAGGGATGACCACGTCGGAATCCTTGGCCAAAGGTTTACCGATGGTGATCATTAATCCGATTCCCGGCCAAGAGATGCGTAATACCGATTTTCTTCTCAAACACGGGATCGGTATCCGTATCGATAAAACAAATAATTTGGCGGAAGAGGTCGAGCTCCTTTTAAAATCACCGGAACGTTTGGCCGCAATGCGTAAAGCGGCTTATGAACACGGCAAGCCTTACGCGGCCCTTAATATCGCAAAATTAATTTTCCAACATCCGAATGACGATGAGACCTAACCGGTAAGCTATGTTTAAATTTTATCTTTATAAGATCAGCCAGTTTATTGTCAACCTTCTGCCGTTACCGCTTTCCTATAGCTTCGGCGTATTTCTTTCGGATCTGCAATGCACTTTTTCTTTCCGCGATCACCGGGCGGTGCGGAATAATCTTAAGACCATTTTACATACGGACAAAGATTTGGAACCGCTCGTGCGGGAAGTTTTTCGCAATTTTGGAAAATATTTGGTCGATTTTTTCCGCATGGAAAAAAAGATCGACATGCAGTTCATTAAAGAAAGAGTCAAGGTCAAGAATTTGGACTATATCAAGAAGGCCCTGGAAAGAGGGAAAGGCGCTATCGTCGTCACTGCGCACATCGGAAATTGGGAATTGGGTGCGGTTGCCGTAAGCATGCTGGGGTATCCTCTGATGGTGGTTGCCCTACCGCATAAAGAGCGGCCGGTCAATGACCTTTTTAATTATCAGCGGGAGGTCAAAGGGATCACGGTTGTCCCCACCAACGTGGCGGTCCGGCGCTGTATCGAAACCTTAAAACAAAATAAGCTTGTGGCGTTGGCGGCGGACCGGGATTTTACTCTGCACGGAGAGGTCTTGAATTTTTTAGGACGCAAGGCGTTTATCCCCAAAGGGGCGGCGGTTTTTTCCGTTAAAACCGGTGCGCCTATCGTTCCGTGTTTTATGACGCGCAATTCCGACGATACTTTTAATCTTACGTTGGAAGAGCCCATTATCCCTCCCGAAAAAATCCCGGACCATGCTGAGACGGAAGCCATCCTCGCCATCATGAAAAAGCATACGACCGTTATCGAAAATAAAATTCGTCAATTTCCTACTCAGTGGCTTATGTTCCGGGAGTTTTGGACCGCATGAAAGTCTGCATTGCTATCCCCATTTATAATGAAGCCAAGGCCATCGGAGACATTGTGGAAGCGATCCGGGCGCGCCGCTTGGATGTCGTGGTGATCGATGACGGTTCCAGCGACGGAGGAGGCGTGATCGCCCAGGCCAAAGGAGCGGCGGTCATCACCCATGAAGGGCGCAAAGGTAAAGGTGTTTCTTTGCAGGACGGTTTTGGTTATATCGTCCGGCACGGTTATGACGGTGTTATTACGATGGACGGTGACGGTCAACATGCGGTGGAAGACCTGGAGGGATTCTTAAAGAAAGCCGAACAATTTCCGCAGGACATTGTTGCCGGGACCCGCATGGATCAATGTGCGAATATGCCCTGGTTAAGGCGGACGACCAATCGTTTTATGTCATGGCTGATCTCGCTGGTCTGTAAACAGAATATCCCGGATACCCAATGCGGGTACCGCTATATCAGCCGCGCCATTCTTCAGCAGATCCAGCTGACCTGCAAAGATTTTGAGATCGAGAGCGAGGTCTTGATCCAAGCCAGCCGTCGGGGATTTAGGGTGCATGCGGCTCCGGTCAAGACGATTTACCGTGATGAAAAAAGTAAGATCAATCCTTTGCGTGACACCATCCGTTTCTTCATTTACATTAGCAAAGAGTTTTTTCGCCGCTAGGAAGAGTATGATCAATTTTAAACATTGGGATTGGAAAGATGAGGAGATCATTTATTGGGCGCTGATGATCTCCATGGCCGCGCATCTTTTGATCGTGGCAGGATTTTCTTTTTCCAATCATATCGTCAAGCCGCGGTTTAAGCGTACGGAGATCAAATACCGGATGGTGCAGCGGTCCGCGGCAGCTCAACCGCCGGCGCCTGCCAAGAGGAACATGGATATGCAGAAGGTGAACAAAACCCAGCAAAAGTTAGCGGCCAAGCAAGTTTTGCCGAATTCGCTTCTTAAGGACATCAATAAAAAGAAAAGTCAAATTGACGGCGTTCTAAAAGATTCTACCAAACAATATTCTCAAGTGATCCCGGCTTCGGGGAAGCGGAGCATTTCGGTCCCGCTATTTGAGTCGGAAAAGATCAGTAACCAGCGGTATTTGAGTTATTACAGCGGGATCCGCGCAAAAATTCTCGAGAGGGCAGGGTTTTATGAAAATGATATTGAATTGATGAATAATCCTGAATTTCAAAAAGGGAAGGTGTATCTGACTTTTGTTCTTTCGTCGGACGGATCTTTAAAACAGATTCAGGTCATCGGTGATAAGACGACGGCCAATGCCTATGTGCAGCAGATCGGCCTCAACATCATTAAAGAGGCAAGTCCCTTTGCCGCCTTTCCCGGCAATTTTAATTATCCGGAGATATCTTTTAACATGGAAATTTCCTTTGAGAAAAAGTAGTGAAATTGCCATTGGGACGCCGTGGCCGCTGTGTTGACAAGGAAAAATTTCGGTGTTATTCTAAATTCATTGTTTTTTGAATTTTTATTGGTTATTTTTACGCAAAGGACATGGTTATGGAACGAGAAAAGCATGTTGATGAGAGCTGGAAGGAATCGGTTGAGAAGGAGAAGGATCCTGCCCAGCCATCCGTCGAATCGCCTGTTACAGAAGATTTAAAAGATGTCCCAGAAGTCAGTTTTATCAATTATCTGACCAGCCTGGCTTTTCAGACGATGATTTTTTTAGGTGAGATCCCCAATCCTTTTACGGAAAAAGTGGAAAAGAACCTGCCGCAGGCGAAATTTCTTATCGATACGCTGGGGATGATCCGCGAAAAGACCAAAGGGAATTTGAGCCAGCCGGAGAGCGATTTTTTGAACGGGTCGCTGTATGAACTGCAGATGAAATATGTGGAACATTTTCAGAAAGAAGCAAAATGATCGATAAGCAACTGCTGGAGATCTTGGCTTGTCCGGCCTGCCAAGGCGACGTTAAGCTGGCTGAGAATAAAATTGTCTGCTGTGCCTGCGGCCGTAAATATCCGATCAAAGACGGCATTCCGGTTATGCTGGCTGACCAGGCCGAAAAATAATTCTCCCAAAGGAGCTCATGTGAATAAAATTCTAGTCATCCACGGTCCCAATTTAAATCTGCTTGGTCAGCGCGAGAAGGATATCTATGGTTCGGCCACCCTGGCGGAAATCAATGCTAAACTGGAAGACGTTGCCAAAAAGAGCGGTGTCACGCTTACGTTCTTTCAATCCAATCATGAAGGCGAGATCGTTGATACGATCGGTAAATCTTCCAAAGAGGGGATAGGGGGGATTCTCATTAATCCTGCGGCGTATACTCACACCAGTATTGCGATCCGCGATGCGATTTCTGCGGTCAAACTTCCCACGGTGGAGGTGCATCTGTCGAATATCCATTCCCGGGAAGATTTTCGCCATAAATCATTGATAGCGCCGGTAAGCTCCGGGCAGATTTCCGGTTTTGGTGTGGACAGTTATCTGCTCGGCCTGCAAGCTTTGGTGAATTTACTCAAACACTGACATTCCTAATCACCCACATTTCATCTGATCTGAAGTGAAAACGCCTATTTCCAAATTGACCGCCCTTTTTGACCGGAAAGATATCGATGCCTTTCTGGTCACTCAGGATGTCAACATCGCGTATTTGACCAATTTTCCTGCCAGCGAATCGTGGCTTCTCGTAGGACGGAGAAAATCGTTTTATGTCACGGATTTTAGGTACCTGCACGAAGCGAAAAAAGGCCTGCCCAAGGAGGTTACGGTGGTGCGTTACTCCAAATCCATGGCGACGGCTCTTTTTCAACTGGCCCGGCAACATAAGATGAGGCGTATCGGCTTTGATGAGCGGCACATTTCCTTGGCTGGTTTTAAAAGGCTTAAAATTCAGTGTCCGCAGGGAGTTGCTTTGGCCGCAGTCAACAATTTGGTGGAAGGATTGCGGCAGATCAAGCAGCCCAAAGAAATTCAATCTGTCCGGCAGGCGCTTGCAATCCATGCCCAGGCCCTTAAGTACTTGAAGAATTACATAAAACCCGGTGCCAGCGAACGGGATTTGCTGCGCCACCTGGAGGATTTTGTAAAATCCAAGAAAGTCGGTTTTTCTTTTGCCCCAATCATTGCCAGCGGGCCCAATTCGGCCTTGCCGCATGCCAAGGTGACTGATCGTAAGATACTGAAAAATGATATAGTTCTGGTTGATATGGGAATTGATGTCAACGGCTATAAGTCTGACTTGACACGTATGTTCTTTTTAGGTAAAATACCGCCGCTTATAACCCGAGCCAATGATTCTGTTAAGACGGCACAGTTAAAAGCGATTGCTAAAATTCAGCCTAAAGCGCGCGCCTGTAAGATCGATGAAGAGGCGCGTAACTATCTCGAAAAAAAACGGTTAGGGAAATATTTCGGCCATTCTTTGGGGCATGGGGTAGGGTTAGAAATCCACGAAGACCCTCGGATATCCCAGACCAGCACCGCGGTTGTTCAAGAAAATATGATATTCACCGTGGAACCTGCGGTCTATATTCCCGGCCAATTTGGTATTCGTATTGAGGACATGGTTTTAGTAACAAAACAAGGGTGTGAGGTTTTAAGTGACAATATCAATTAATGAAGTCGAGTCCGGCATGGGGCTTTTGATCGACGGTCAGATTTATATTGTTGGGGAGTATGTTCATGTTAAACCGGCGAAGGGAAGCGCCTTTGTGCGGATCAAAATGAAGAGCGTCAAAACCGGCAATGTTTTGGAACGCACCTACCGGACGGCCGAAAAGTTGGACGATGTGCCTTTGGATGAGCGTCGCATGCAGTACCAGTACCGCTCCGGTGATGAGTTCCATTTTATGGACGAGGAAAGTTATGAGCAGGTGACCATGCAGGCAAAGGACCTGGAGGAAAATTTTATTAAGTTATTGCAAGAGAATATGCGCGTGATAGGTCTTTGTTATGAACACCAGGTGCTGCGAATGTCTTTGCCGAATTTTATGGTCTGCCAAGTCGTGGGAACAGAGCCGGGGATCCGCGGGGATTCGAGCCGTTCTGGTAATAAACCAGCTACGATTGATACCGGCGCGCTGATCAATGTCCCGTTATTTATTAATAAAGGAGATTGGATCAAGATAGATACTCGAACCGGTGGTGAATACGTCGAAAGGGTACAAAAATGAACCTAAAAGAAATCAAAGAAATGATCAACCTCATGAATGAGAACGATCTCACGGAGCTTGAGGTTGAGCGTGAGGGAGCCAAGATCAAGATCAAAAAATCCTCTTCAGAAATTTCTTCTTCTGTTGTTCGACCTTTTCCAGAATACCGCGTTGAAAGCCAAGGGCTTTCCCCCAAAACTGCCGAATCGCCCACGATTCCGTCAGCTGATAAAAAGACCAATGATATCGCCTCTCCCATGGTAGGGACCTTTTATCGCGCCCCTTCACCGGAGGCCCCGCCGTTTGTTGAGGTCGGGCAAGTGGTCGAAGTGGGGCAGGTTGTTTGTATTGTTGAGGCCATGAAATTAATGAATGAAATCAAATCGGAGGTCAGAGGAAAAATTGTCAGGGTAGCGGTGGAGAATGCCGAACCCGTGGAATTCGGTCAAACATTATTTATTGTCGAACCTGTTTAATTTAACGTGTGAAAGGTCTTAGCGAAGGCGTGAAGCTAAAAGAGGGATAAGGATTTTTAACTTCAAGAACCTTCGTTTTTTTATTTTATGTTCACAAAAATTTTAATAGCCAATCGCGGCGAAATTGCGGTCCGGGTGATCCGAGCGTGTAAGGAAATGAATATCCGCACCGTGGCGGTTTACTCCAAGGTGGACCGCGAGTCGCTGCATGTGCAGCTGGCGGACGAGGCCATTTGTATCGGCCCTGCCCCCAGTGCCGATAGTTATTTAAATATTCCCGCCATTATTTCCGCTGCGGAGATCGCCAACGTCGATGCCATTCATCCCGGATATGGGTTTCTTTCTGAAAACGCGCATTTTGCGGAAATTTGTGAATCCTGCAATATCACCTTCATCGGTCCGTCCCCGGAATCGATCCGGGCGATGGGGGATAAAATTATGGCCAAAGAAACGGTGCGTAAAATCGGCGTTCCTTTAACGCCCGGTGGAAAAGGTGTTATCCAGTCCAAAGAAGAGGCGCTGGATGTTGCCAAGAAATTAAAGTATCCGGTGATCATCAAGGCCGCGGCCGGCGGTGGCGGAAAAGGAATGCGGGTCTGTCATAACGATGTCACCCTGGTCAGTTCATTTGCAATGGCGCAAAAAGAGGCCGAGGCCAATTTCGGCAAGGCCGATGTGTATATCGAAAAATATATTTCTGATCCGTGCCATGTGGAATTTCAAATCCTGGCGGACAAGCACGGGCACGTTATTCATTTGGGCGAACGGGATTGCAGCATTCAGCGGCGGCATCAAAAACTTTTGGAGGAAGCTCCTTCCCCGGCTTTGGACAGCAAGCTTCGCAAAAAAATGGGGGATATTGCGGTCAAAGCCGCTAAGGCGGTCAACTATCACGGGGTGGGAACCATTGAATTCCTGTTGGATAAGAACGGCGAATTTTATTTTATGGAGATGAACACGCGGATCCAGGTGGAGCATCCGGTCACCGAGATGGTCACCGGCATCGATTTGATTAAAGAACAGATCCGGATGGCGGCGGGAGAAAAACTTAAGATCCGCCAGGAGGACGTGAAGATGGAAGGTCATGCCATTGAATGCCGCATCAATGCCGAAGACCCGGAAAATAAATTCATGCCTTCACCGGGGAAGATCGAATTCTTGCATCTCCCGGGAGGACGCGGCGTGCGCCTGGACACGCATATTTATTCGGGCTATACGATCAGCCCTTACTATGATTCGATGCTGGCCAAATTGATCGTGCACGGCAAAGATCGCAACGACGCGATCAAAATCATGAAAAGGGCTTTGGAAGAGTTTCATATCTCTCCCATAAAAACAACGATCGGTCTGCATTCGCAAATTTTGGATAACCGCATGTTTTTAGACGGGGAAGTGTCCACGCATTTCTTGGAAAAGATCATGAAGGACGAGAGTGAGACCCGCAAATAATTTTATACCAAACGGTAAGGTCTGGTATAATTGGAAGGCCTTGTGAGGAGATAAACATGAATCGCGAACAAGAAATTGATTTAGGAACGGTGCAAGTTCATAAGCGGGCGTTAGCGGATATCGCGAACTCTGCGATCCGCGATATCGACGGCGTGCGCCTGATCGAGAATGATTTTAAGGACAGCCTTTGGGAATTGCTGGGCGGGAAGAATTATTCCGGCATTGTCGTGACGGTCGATGAGAGCAACCAGGTTTCGGTTGAGCTAAAGATCGTTGTCCGCTACGGCCTGAATGTCCCGGAGATCGCGCGCGAAGTTCAGGATGTTGTCCGCTCCGCGGTCGAAAAGACGATTGATCTTAATTTAAAAGATATTACTGTTAATATTCAGGGGATAGAGAGGGAGGGACTATGAAGCTGCTGACCCATTTGGCTGTTTTATTTTATGTGACGATCATTCTATTCGTGGGATGCTTTATGCTGCTTTTTGTCCTCAATCTGCTGGATTTCTCTTATCTGGTGAATGTTTTGAGAATTGCTTATACGGATCATAATCTGCGGATTATTTTGGGGATTGTGGCCCTAGTCCTGTTGCTTAAGAATTTTATTTATGCCCAAGCCATTTCGGACCGTAAACAGCGGGAAAAGACCATCGCGTTTGACAATCCTTCCGGACGGGTTACGGTGTCCTTGATGGCGATGGAAGATTTGGTGCGGCGGGTGGTCTTGCGTTCCCCGGAAGTCAAAGAAATCAAAACAAATATTATTGCCACCAAGCGGGGGTTGGATGTTTCCACCCAATTGACCTTAAAATCAGACGTCAATATTCCGGACGTTACCGCCAATTTGCAGGAAGCGATCCGGCGGAAGATTCAGGATACGATCGGTTTGGAAGAACCGGTCAATGTCCGTATGCATGTTATGAAAATCACTACGGATGACATCAAGACAAAATCATTCGAAAAGACGACTCCCGAACGTAGTATGCCGTTTCAAGGCTATCGGGCCTAAAGAGAAGGTGTCATGAAGAAAATTGCTATCTTAACCGGTGGAGCTGACTGCCCCGGGCTCAACTCCGTCATCCGTGCGGTTGTCCGTAAAGGCATGATCGAAGGATATGTGGTGACCGGGATCAAGAACGGGTGGTTAGGCCTCGTTGAGAATGATATGCGGATTTTGGATTTACGTTTGACCTCCGGGATCTTGGACCGCGGCGGTACTATCCTGGGGACCAGCCGTATCAACCCTCTCGAAAATGCAGAACAGATCAAACAGATCACGGAAAATTATAAGCGCGGCGGTATCGATGCCTTGATCGCCGTGGGGGGAGAGGAAACACTGAAGATCGCCCTCACCCTTCATGAAGAAGGCCGCATCCGGGTCGTGGGTGTGCCGAAGTCCATTGACAATGCTTTGTCGGGGACCGATTATGCGTTTGGGTTTGACACGGCGGTGAATATTGCCACCGAATGCATTGACCGTTTGCACACGACTGCCGAGAGCCATCACCGTATCATGGTCGTTGAGGTCATGGGCCGTTACACCGGCTGGATCGCGTTGGAAGCTGGCATTGCCGGGGGTGCGGATATTATTTTGGTTCCGGAATTTCCTATCAATATTCAGGAAGTGTGCGATTCGCTGAAGCGCCGGCATCAGCGGGGAAAGTCTTTCAGTATTATTATTGTTTCGGAAGGGGCTAAGATCATCGGTTACCTTGATAAACGTACGGAAGTCGAACGCCGGCGGTTCGGGAATGTCAGCGAGATGGTCGCCAAAGCGATCGAAGAGAATACGGGTTATGAGACACGCGTGAGCGTTTTGGGACATATTCAGCGCGGCGGTACTCCCACGGCGTATGACCGCTTGATCGGAACCCAGTTCGGCGTCAAGGCGGTCGAACTTGTCAAAGAAGGAAAGTTCGGCAAAATGGTGAGCCTGCGGGATAATAAACTGCATTACGTCGATATTGAAGAGGCTGTTAAAAAACGTAAAACAATTGATATGGACCTCTACGAAATGTCCAAGGTATTTTCTGCCTAAAGTTATTTTATGAAAGAAGCCATCGAAAAAATTTTCAAGGAATCCGTTCAGGTCAAAGAAGCGACCCTCAAGGCAAATCTTCCGGCGATCATCAAGGCGGTCGAGGAAATCACTGAAACCTTAAAAAATAACGGAAAAGTTCTGTTGTTCGGCAATGGCGGTTCGGCCGCTGACAGCCAGCACATCGCCGCGGAGTTTATCGGCCGATTTCAGAAAGAGCGGCAATCCTTACCGGCGATTGCGCTGACGACCGATACGTCTATCTTGACGGCGCTGGGAAATGATTACGGTTTTGAATGTATCTTTTCGCGGCAGATTGAAGGCCTGGGCCGTCCCAAAGATATGGCAATCGGTATTTCCACCAGCGGGCGGTCCAAGAATGTCATCGCCGGCCTTAAACAAGCAAAAAAGATGGGATTAAAAACTTTATCGTTGACCGGGTGCGGGGGGAACGAAGTCGCCCAAGCGAGTGACATCAAATTGATCGTTCCTTCGCAGGTGACAGCGCGGATCCAGGAGTCGCATATTTGCCTGGCGCATGTGATCTGTGAATTGGTGGAAGCAAAATTTGTGCGTTCATAGTCTTTGAGTCAGCATGTCCTGTGGATACTAAAACGAAAATACTTACGGTCAAGGCACTGAAGAAGATCATTGCTCAGCAGCGTAAAGCCGGGAAAAAAATTACTTTTACCAACGGCTGTTTTGATATTTTACACGCAGGGCATATCAGTTATTTGGAAGCGGCCAGAAAAAATGATCGTATCCTGATCGTCGGCCTCAACAGTGACAAATCGGTGCGCACTATCAAAGGGCCTCAGCGTCCGATTGTGGCTGAAGGGTACCGGGCGCGGCTTTTGGCGGCTTTGCAGTGCGTGGATTATGTGACGATCTTTGATGAAGATACTCCTTACGAATTGATCAAGGCGCTGAAGCCTGACATTTTGATCAAAGGGGCGGATTGGAAAACTGAAGAAGTCGTGGGCTATGACGTGGTCAAGAAAAACGGTGGCAAGCTGGAATTGCTCGAATATGTTCCGGGCCTTTCCACCACCCAAATTATCGAATCGATCCTTGAAAAGTGCAAAAGAAAACGGTAACCCAACTGCAGCGCACCATCGATGCCAATTTTAATCGGGCGAAAGAAGGCTTGCGGGTCTGCGAAGATGTTTGCCGGTTTATTTATGATGATCCCAAATTGACCCGGCGGTATAAGGTCATCCGGCATCGCTTGACCGAGGTCATCGCCGGCTTAAAGATTCTGAACATTATCCGGTCGCGGGATATTGCGGGAGATGTCGGCAAAAAAACAATTCCGGCAGAATTGAGGCGGCAAGGCATCGGCGATGTTTTTTATGCGAATTCTCAGCGGGTTAAGGAATCCGTGCGGGTCTTGGAAGAATTTACAAAATTATTGGATACAAAATTAGCACCGGAATTAAAAAGGTTGCGGTATCAGCTGTATGCCCTGGAAAAAGAAATCGTTGAACGACGCTAAGCTTTATTTGATTCTGGACCGGGATGTTGGCACGTACGAGAAGCTCTTTGAAATACTGAAACAATCCGTTCAGGCAGGTGTGGATATCGTGCAGCTGCGCGATAAAAAGGGAACGGCCAGGGACATTTTGGCGTTCTCGAAGCAGGCCTTGCGATTTTTGCGCGGACGCGTACCGTATATTATCAACGACCGGGTTGACTTGGCGCTGATCGTTGCGGCGGACGGCGTTCATCTCGGGCAGGAGGATATCCCTATTACAACAGCGCGCAGCAGGCTCGGGGCCAAGGCCATTCTGGGGACGTCTTGCCAGACGCTTGCCCAGGTTCGGCAGGCCCAGCGTGTCGGAGCGGATTATATCGGATTTGGTTCGGTGTTCAAGACACTCACCAAACCTGACCGGGCGCCTATGGATCTGCGATTGTTGCAGCGCGTGGTCAAGGAAGCAAGCATTCCTGTTTTTGCGATCGGCGGCATCAAGGTGGGCAATGTGCGGCAATTGCAGGTAGCCGGTATCGGGAGAGTGGCGGTTTGCCGGGATATTTGTTTGGCGGAAAATGTGTCGCAAAGAACACAACGGTTTAAAAACATTTTAATAAAATCAAAATCGTAATTTAGCAGTAAAAAATTGCGAGGGTAATTCAGTGGTAGAATTTCAGCTTCCCAAGCTGAGTGCGCGGGTTCGATTCCCGTCCCTCGCTCCAAAGATTGCAAATTGAAATTTAGAACTTACTACTGGTTGCTATTGAGTTTTTTGTACGTTTACATCGCGGGATGCGCCACGGCGCCGTCTGTGCCGATCAGAACGATCGCGCCCGCGTTGGGAAAAGGTGTTTATCATAAAGTAAGGAAAGGCGAGACGATCTGGCGCATTGCTCAGGCCTACCGGGTGAGTATTGACGATATTATCAAGATTAACAAGATCCCTAATGTCGCCAATGTCGAGCAGAATCAGCTGCTTTTTATCCCCGGAGCGGATTCGGTAAAAGAAATTCTTCTCACTCAGGAAGATTTGAACAAAAGTGAGTTTGCCTGGCCGCTCAAAGGGAAAGTGATCTCGTATTTTGGCGAGCGACGCGGTTTGGAATCGAACAAAGGGATCGGGATCCAGGCGAATTTGGGGGAAAATGTCCGGGCCTCCCGCGAGGGGCGGGTCGTTTTTGCCGATCATTTAAGCGGTTATGGCTATACGGTTATTATCGATCATCAAGACGGTTATTATTCGGTGTATGCGAACAATGCCGCCCTGTTGGCCAAGGTAGGAGATTTCGTTTTGAAGGGCGCCCCGATTGCCCAGGTGGGGAAAAGGGAAAATTTAACCGCCCTGCATTTTGAGATACGTAAACATTCGTTAGCGGATAATCCGTTGTATTATTTGCCTTGATGTTAGGATTTTATTCATGAGCCGTTTAAGTTTTGAAGAAAATTTCTTTGGCCGACGTCCTATCTTTGATGTTTTAAAGAAACGGTTGCTGGGCCTCAAAGAAGGTTACCGTCAGAATATCGCCCTTTTGGGGGACCGGTATGTCGGCAAAAGCAGCATCCTGCAAAAATTTCTCGCTGATCTGGATGATAAAGATATCATCCCCATCTACCTCGACCTCAATTTTAAGGACCTTTCCTATGTTGTTATGAAATATGTCGGTGGGCTGCTGCATCATTATTCCAAATCACAGAACTTTACTCTTCACGAAGATGTGCAATTGCTGATTGAGAGCACCAAGAAATTTATCCCGCAGACCGCCAAGGCTATTGCCAAAATACAGGCGGACATGGCGCACGGCAGATCCCTCGAGGCTTACCGCGCCTTGATCAATCTGTCGGAAGTTTTCACCGCCGAAACAAATAAATTTTGCGTGGTGATCCTGGACGAATTCCAGAGTTTGGAACAGTTGGCGCTGCCGCACGTTTTTCAGGAATTGGGAAAAAATATCATGACCCAAAAGCGGTGCCTCTACATTGTCACCAGTTCTTCTTTGGAGCAGGCGAAGAAAATTCTGTCCGAGAAATTGTCGCTGCTTTTCGGGAATTTTGAGACCATTGTCGTGGAGCCCTTCGATTTAAAAACGAGCCAGGATTTTATTCAGCAGCGTCTCGAAAAGATCAAAATGGGGAACTCGCTGCAGAATTTTCTCATTGATTTTACCGGCGGGCACCCGCTGTATTTAAATTTGATCCTTCAAGAGTTGCGTTATCTTTGCGCGATCCATAATCAGAATGAAATTTATGTGCCGCTTTTGGCCTCGGCGGTTGAGAACGCGATCTTTAATCCCTGGGGCGTATTGAGCCGGCATTTTGAATTGACAGTGGACCAGTTGTGTTCCGTCAAAGGAAGCGGGGGAGCCATCCCTCCCATCTTGATCGCGTTGACCAGCGGCCGTCAAAAATTGCAGGATGTCAGCCGGGCATTGGGATTGAAACAGAGTTTTGTCTCGCAGCGATTGGCGCGTTTGGTCGAAGAGGGCGTCGTGGTTAAGAACGGAACGTTCTTTTATATTAAAGATAAACTTTTTAAGTATTGGCTCAAATATGTTCTCCAAAAGCAGTTAAAAGCCGTTGATGTCTCTCTTGAGAAACAGCGCGAAGCGTTCTTGCTTGAGTTGCATCGGGCAGTGGATGATTTTAAGCTGGCCTCACAAAAAGATCTCTCGCTGCGGATCACGGAACTTTTGCGCCGCTTTGAAAACGAAGCGCTCAATATGAACGGCCGCCGGTACAGGTTGCCGACCTTCAAGAAAATTTTGCCGGCTAAGTTGAAGATGCCGCAGCCGTGTTTTTTTGATGTCCTGGATGCGTCCACAGAAGAAGGGTCATGGTTCATTATCCTCAAGAAAGACAGTCTTTGTGAAGGGGATGTCTCGGCAGTCCTGACGGAATCCAAAAAGAAGGGAACGAAAACCTTAGGGCATATCATTATTTCGCTGGCGGACATTGAAGAGAATGCCAAGCTCAAGGCGTTGCAGGAGCGGATGTGGGTCTGGAATGAGCATGAGTTAAATACGCTGCTCAACTTTTATGATCAGCCGTACATCCTTTTGGGCGGGGATCCTGAGCCAATCGTGGTTGAGCCGCCGCCTGCCGATCCGCAGAATATCGAACAGATAGCGCAATGAAAATAGGCGTGGTCTCTGATACCCATTCCCGGGAATTGCCGGGGCAGATGCTCAAAGATTTTGAGAAGGTTGACCTGATCATTCATGCGGGTGATTTTTGTTCGCTCAAAGAATATAAAACTTTAGCAAAGATTAAAGACGTGCAGGCGGTCCAGGGCAACATGGATTACCCGGAGATCTGTAAGCTCTTCCCGCGGCGGCAAATTTTAGAATACGGCACAGTGCGGATCGGTCTCTTTCACGGGGAGGGGCCGGCGCAAAAGATTTTGAGCGTGGTGGAAGAAGAATTTAAGCGCGATAAGGTGGACGCGGTCATTTTCGGGCATTCCCACCAGCCTTTTAACGAATGTATCAAAAAGACTTTATATTTTAATCCCGGCAGTCCCAACGATGTGGTGATTGCTCCGTATTGTTCGTACGGCATCCTGGAGATCGCTAACGGCCAGATCGATGCGAGAATTATCAAGGTGAAATAAGAATGGATAAACTTTGGGCCCCCTGGCGGCAGACCTACGTGACACAATTGATCGGCAAGACGAAGAAATGTGTCTTTTGCAGGATCATCAAGGAGCGTAAAGATAAAAAGAATTTTATTTTTATGCGGACAAAATATTCTTTTGCGGTCTTGAATATTTATCCCTACAACAACGGCCATGTCCTGGTGATGCCGTTTCGGCACGTGGACGATCTGGATAAGCTGCAGGAAAAAGAATTGGTGGACCTGATGAACCTGATGACGGCCTGCAAAAAATTGCTGCAGAAAGTCCTTGGTCCGAAAGGTTATAACATCGGCATTAATCTGGGGCGGGTGGCGGGAGCCGGTTTCCCGGGACATGTGCATATCCATATCGTCCCGCGCTGGCCCGGGGATGTGAATTTTATGCCGGTCACGGCGGATATAAAAGTGATTTCGCAATCTTTAAGAACATTATATGAACGGCTCCTGCGCGTCCAGAAGAAAAAGGTCTGAAAGCTGATGATCCATGCGTAAACGGACAGACATCGAGGCATTAGAAGAAAAATTTTTAGCCCCCTACGCCATGAAGAGCCGGAATTCTGCGGGGCGAGAATACGAAGAACCCCTCCACGAGGTGCGTACGTGCTATCAGCGCGACCGCGACCGCATTGTCCATTCCGAAGCCTTTCGCAAGCTCGAATACAAAACCCAGGTTTTTATCATTTTTGAAGGGGATTATTACCGAACACGCCTGACGCACACCATCGAAGTCGCCCAGATCGCCAGGACCATCGGCCGCAGTCTGCAGCTCAATGAAGATTTGATCGAAGCGATCGCCTTGGCGCATGATCTGGGGCATCCGCCCTTCGGCCATGCCGGGGAAGAAGCGCTCAATATCATTATGCAGGAAGCAAGGTTGCCGGGTTTTAATCACAATAAACGCAGCTTTGAAATCGTCACGAAGTTTGAAAAACGTTATCCCGAGTTCAGCGGTCTCAATCTCTCCCAGGAAGTCCTGATCGGTATTCTGAAACACAAAACATCTTATGATATCCCCGGCGTGTCGGACAAATTTGCCAAGGAGAACCTCACCCTTGAGGCCCAAGTGGTGGATGTCGCTGATTCTTTGGCCTATCTCAATCATGATGTGGACGACGGACTCACCTCCGGCTGTATCACCGAGGACGATCTCATCGACAGCGAGTTGTGGCAAACGGCGCTCACCCGGGTCAAATGCGTAATTCATTCCAAAGAAAAAGAAATGTTAAAGTATCAAATTGTCAAAGAACTCATCGACATGCAGGTGAAGGATCTGTTATCGTCTTCGGATGAACGCATCACTGCGGCTGATTTTAAATCCGCCGAAGAGGTAAGAAAAAAGAACAAGGTCTATGTCGATTTCAGTCCCGAGATGGGGCGGCAGCGGCAGTATCTGCAGGATTTGTTGAATAAGAAATTTTATCACCATTATCGCGTCGAACGGATGACATCCAAGGCCAAGCGGATCATTGAAGATCTTTTTAGGGTGTACAAAAAGAATCCGCATCAGCTGCCGTATTCGGTCTATCACCGCGACCAAAAGTATGATCAAAAAGCCGAGTATGAAATTATCTGCAACTATATCGCTTCCATGACGGACCGGCATGCGCTGGATGAACATAAACGATTCTTTGATCCTTACGAAAAAGTGTAGAGCCAAGGGTATTGAACGTATGAACGGGTTAAGCGTCAGACAAACATTTCATCAGCATAATAAGTACCAGATGGTCCTCTCCGCGGTGCACATGGTTTACCGGCTGGTGAATTCGACCTACAATGTCAAAGAGTTGTCGCTGCGGCTGACCCGGCTGCTCTGCCAATTTATCAAGGCGAGTTCTTCAAGCATATATATTCTCGATCCGGAAAAGAAGCGGGTCGTGGCGGTGGCGGTCTATAACAATAAGATCAACATCTTTCTTGATAAGAAAAAAGATATCAGCAACATCCCGGAGAAAGAAAACGGGGTGGCCCGCGGAAAAACGATTTTTGAAAAACATCTCATCGGGCTGCCTTTGGTCGCGGATGATTTCTTGGGGGCTATTTTTGTCCGTCGAAAAAAGGGAGAGCGGGCCTTCACGGAATTTGATCAAAACATCCTCGCGGTGATCGCCGAGCAGTCCGTCACGGCCATTAAAAATCTGCAGCTTTATGAGGATCAGCAGAAAATGGTTCTCGGCAGCATCAAGTTTATCGGCAAGTTGATGGCCCGGCAGAATCAACTGGCCTCGCTCCATGCGCCTGTGTATTTTAAAATCGTTAAATCCTTGGCGGAAAAATTGCATATGAATCAGTATGGGATCAGTTGCCTGCATTATGCCAGCATCCTCCACGATGCCGGGGCGATCGATGTCCCCTATGAAATTCTTTCCAAGCGCAGTCAATTGACGCCGGAGGAATTTAAGGTGATCCGTAATCATCCCGCCAAAAGCGTTGAACTCATCAAGCCGGTGGCCTTTTTAAAGCCGGTGTTGCCGATTGTTTTGTATCATCATGAAAAGTACGACGGCACCGGTTATCCTTCGGGCTTGAAGCGCGAACAGATCCCCCTGGGCGCGCGGATCATGGCGGTCGTGGATGCCTTTGAAGCCATGACGATCGGCCGGCCGTATAAGGATGGCTTGTCGATCCAGGATGCCATCAATGAATTGCGGCGCAACAGCGGAACGCAATTCGACCCGACGGTCGTCGAGACATTCTGTGAGCTTGCCAAGCAAAAAATCTTTAGAAAATACTTGAGTTCCATGAAAAGGTAAGCCTATAATACCGTTATGTCTATTGAATATCGTGAATCTCAATTTGAACTTTTCCCGGGAACAGCCGACAGTTATCCGCGGACAGCAAAAACCCGATTTTATTTTAATAGTTTAACGCTGAATTTTGATACGATCGTCGTTTTGAGCATCGTTGTCGTGATGCTGATGGTCCTGTCTTTTTCTTTGGGGGTCAATCGGGGCACGCGGATCACCGTTGCTAAGGTCGCGGCAGCGCGGCAACGGCTCCCGGCAGCTGCGGTCACTCCGGCGGTCAATAAAAATATGTCTGCCAAGGCCGTACCGCTTACGCCGGCCCAAAATAATGCCCCGTTGCCGCCATCGGCTGTCCAAGTACAACCTGTGGACCTGGCTGGCACCACTGCTTTAGCCGTGCGGCCTCCGGTCGTCGAAACAGTTGCCGAAAACGCAAAGGGCGTGTATACTGTACAAGTTGCTTCTTTCAAACAAGCCAGGTATGCCCACCAGGAAGCAAATAATCTTAAGAATAAAGGGTATGAAATTTTTGTCCTGCAGAAGGGCAATCATTTTATTGTCGGGGTGGGACGGTTTAATCAAAAAGATGAGGCCAAAGTATTGTCAAGCAAGCTGAAACGGCAGTATAAGGATTGCGTCATTCGCAGTTTATAATTTTATTGTCCGGCGGTTCTTGCCAAGAAATTTTACAGCCTCGAGGAAAGTAAGGAGTCAGGTATGTCAATTCATTCATCTCTTAAGGTCGGTCTTGCGGGAGCTCAGCAAAGAACGGTTTTAACGCGCATTGAGCGGATTAAAGATCTCATGAAAAAGGATCTCTGGGCGGATAATCATGACGTCACAGGTCTTCCCAAGACAAAGATCGTTCATATCAAATCTAAAAAAATCAAGGTTAAAGACGAAGCCGCAGATGCTGCCGCCGGTGCCGGTGCCCCAGCCGCTGATGCAAAAGCTGCCTCTGCTGGAGCGAAAGCTGCCCCAGCCGGAGCGAAGGCTGCCCCTGCTAAGGCTGCTGATGCGAAAGCTGCTGCGAAGCCAGCTGCCGGAGCCAAGGCCGCAAAATAATTCCTCATATCACTCAACCAGTGAAACGATCAATTGTTGGGCTATGGTGTTTTCTTTTTTTCTTCTCTGGCACGGCCATGGCTGCCAAAGAGCAGTTTCCTTTTCTTGCCGAAGTCATGACCGACAAGGTGCATATCCGCGCCGGACAAAATAAAAGTTTTGAGTCGCTGGGCCGCTTGGCTAAAGGTGCGGCGGTCGTGGTTGTCGGGAGAAGTTATGACTGGTATAAAATCAAACTTCCTGCCAATGCCTTAAGTTATATCCGTAACGATTATCTGCAAATGCTTGGCGACAATATCGGTGAGGTCGTCTCCCAGCGGGTGAATGTTCGCGCTGGCGCAGGAGTCAATTTTACCAGTCTTGGGCAATTGTCTAAAGGAACCAAGGTGCGTGTCTTTGAGACAGCGCAGGGTTGGTATAAGATTGAACCGATGGAAGGCTGTTATGGCTGGGTTGCCGTTGAATTTTTAGCCTTCAAATCCAAAGAGATCCCTTCTCAAGCTGCCGTCCGATTCCCACATATCCTTGCCTCAATATTAGCGCACAAGCCGTTTTTTTTGACTGCGGGGATGAATGATTATTTCCTTAATTGAAATACTTGAAGTTGCTTTGCTTGTTCTTTCGGCGATTATTCTTCATGAATATGCGCACGGGTGGATGGCTTATCGTCTGGGGGACCCCACCGCTATGCTGGCGGGGCGGTTAAGTTTAAATCCTCTCAAGCATATTGATCTTGTCGGAACGATCTTACTGCCTGGAGCGCTTTTGGCCTTGCGGTTAATGGGGCATGAAACTTTTATTTTTGGTTGGGCCAAACCTGTCCCGGTCAATTTTTCCCAGCTGCGCCATCCCAAACGCGACGTGATTTGGGTGGGGTTAGCCGGGCCGGCGATCAATATCCTGCTGGCTATTTTTTTTGCCGCGATTTTGCATTCGGGGGTGCTTAGAGGAAGTGAAGACATTTTAACGTTAGCTGTTTTTATCAATTTGCTTTTAGCGGCATTCAATATGGTTCCGATCCCGCCGCTGGATGGCTCGCGGCTTGTCATCGGGCTTTTGCCGGCGCCGTACGATCGGATGTACGCCCGTTTAGAACGGTATGGCATTCTGATCGTTTTTGTTTTATTATATTTGGGAGCTTTTGAACTTATCGTGATGCCGGTGATCCAAATTTTAGGACGATTATTGGGGGTGGAGTTTTGATGAAAACTGTTTTGGTCAATCTTAAAGACAATCCTTATAAAATCATTATCGGGCATGGGATACTGCCGCAATTGGGAGCCGCGTTAAAGTCCCTTAAGATGGGACGGGACGCGGTGATCATCACCCAACCGGTCATTCGCCGTTGGCACGGTCCGGCCCTGGCGGCTGGCCTGACGCGAAATGGATTTACGGTGAAATTTTTTGAAGTTCCCGATGGCGAAAAAAGTAAATCCACCAAGGTCGCCATGCAGTTATTGGAAAAGATCGCCCGCTATGACACACAGAAAGACATTTTTATCATCGCGCTGGGCGGAGGCGTGGTGGGGGATCTGGCGGGATTTGTGGCGGCGATTTACAAACGGGCTATTCCCTATGTGCAGGTGCCCACGACACTTTTGGCACAAGTGGACTCGGCGATCGGCGGAAAAACCGCGGTCGATCTTCCGGTGGGGAAGAATTTGGTGGGTGTGATTTATCAACCCAAGATCGTTTGGAGCGATGTGGGAACCCTTAAGACTCTGCCGGACCGCGCGTACCGTAATGGCTTCGCTGAGATCATCAAGTACGGTGTTATCCGCGATCGAAAATTATTTAATTATGTCGGGAGGAATTCTGCCCAACTTTTGTCCCGCAAATCTGTCGCGTTAACAAAAGTTGTGGTGCGTTGCAGCCAGATCAAGGCGGAGGTCGTCAAGGCGGATGAAAAAGAGACCAAAGGAATTCGGACCATTCTTAATTTTGGGCATACGGCCGGGCATGCTTTGGAGGCAGCCAGCGGATACCGTTTTTTTCATGGAGAAGCCGTGGCCTGGGGAATGGTGGTCGCTGCTGAAGTTTCTCAGCGCATGGGCTTATTGCATAAAAAAGATTTTACAGCTTTGCGCCGGGTGTTGACCGACTTCGGCCTTTTGGAGAAGAATCCTTCACACACAAAAATGATCAATCTTTCCGGTATTTTAAAACACATGCAGCATGATAAAAAGTTTATAGCAGGAAGGAATCGGTTTGTTTTAGCTACGAAAATTGGTGCGGTGCAGGTGATGGAAGGAGTCCCCGGGAAGATCATCGAGCAAGCGATCCGCGCGGGGTTATAACGAATTTTATTGGACTTTCAAAGTTTTGATATTCTCGCCGTCCTTGATCTTGACCATTTCCGGACTGATACTTAAAATTTCTTTCCCGTCGATAGAATCCCCGACTTCGTAAATTTTGTTGTTGATCAAAGCGACCCGTTTTTCTCCCATTAACATAATGCCATTGAGCACAATGCCTTGTTGGACGGTTTCTTTTTTGGCCGGTTTGGTAGAAGGGGAGATCGTTTGCTTGACTTGTTCGGGAAGGGGAATAGATTCAACGACCTTGTTGATTTGTTTAGGAATATCTTTGACCATGTTTTTTTTTGCATTGGCGCGGCTCCGGGCATCGGGAATCGATTCGATCTTATAAAGATAAAAGGCCAAGAAAATCCCGCAGCCGAGCAGGATGAAGGTGACAAACGTGAGGAATATTTTTGTCACGCTCGGTTTGCGTGATTCAGAACCGTCTTGTTTTCTTAAATCTTGCGGCCGGGGAGGAGAAATTTCTTCCGACAATATTTTCGGTTCTGCCGGCTTGGTCTTCTCGCGCACCGGGATGTACTGCGACATATCAGGCATCGGTGCCGGCTGAGGGGGAGCAGGTTTTGCTATCGGGTTTTGACTGGTTGGTTGAGGATTCATGGGTTGAGGATTCGCTGGTTGAGGATTCACGGGTGGGTTTGGGTCGGGCATAGGCTGCGCTTTCTCTTGAGAATTATTTTTGCTGAACTGGTGCTGAGCTTTTTTTAACGCATCATTTATAATACTCATTTTTGGGTTCCTTTTAAATGAGAAAGTTGTTTTTATTTTATACTCAAAATTGCCGGCTGCCGATACATTTCAGGCAATAATTCCTATTTCGCGTGAACATTTGTGGATGATATTTTCATCGATCGCAAATGTCCCTGCCACAAAACCGGCTAATAAGGCCCGATCACAGAGGATATTGACCAGCCGAGGAGTCCCTTGAGAAAGGTGATAAATAGTTTCCACGGCCTTGGCGGTGAATTGCAGGCCCGGCAGGGAAAGTCCGTTGGCTGAGGCGACCTTGAGCCGGTGGTTAATATATTGTCCCAGCTCCGATTTGTCCAAAGGCAGGATATGGTAACGCACGCTTATCCGCTGCTGCAGCTGGCGCAGGGCCGGAAGTTTGAGTTTGTCGTATAGCTCTGGTTGGCCTACCAAAATGATCTGCAGTAATTTTTCTTTTTCCGTTTCTAAATTCGACAGCAGGCGTATTTGCTCAAGTTGTTTAATTCCAAGATTTTGTGCTTCATCGATAATAATAACGACATTGTGACCCTGGCTTGTTTCGTGAATGAGAAATTCGTTTAGGGCACTGACCAAAGTAAGTTTATTTTTGAAGTTCCCATGGATTTCTAGGTCTTTAACCATCAATTGCAGCAGCTGAACATCGGAAAAATTGGGGTTCATAATAAAAGCTGTTTTGATCGTCGGATCAAGCTTGTTGAGCAGGGTGCGGCAAAGGGTCGTCTTACCGGTGCCGATTTCCCCGGTGACGACAATGATCCCTTTACGCTGTTGGATCCCGTAAACAAGATGCGAAAAGGCCTCGGAGTGGCGGGAGCTGGAAAAGAAAAACGCTGGGTCGGAGGTGACGTTGAAAGGATTTTCTTTTAAGTTGTAGAATTTCTTATACATACGCTTGGGATTATACCACTTTGCCCAGCTTTGGTAAAGAAACTGTCGGTTTTATTGGCCTTTTCTTTTTTATTTTTGGTGTACAAAGGTCAATAAAAAGTCATTGTGCCTGCAAAAGAATATGCTATAATTAATCCGCTTTAAAATGACTTTAAGGGAGAGTTAAAGAATGGCAGTTGTTCAACAAGAGAAGCGAAGACTCAAGCGGGTGGAATTCCGTGAGCCCTTGCGATATTCGAAAGGGGCGTTGATTCCGCTGAGCGGCAGTCTGGCCTATGATTTAAGTGAGGGGGGTCTGCGGTTTCAAACTGAAGACTTTATCCCGCTCAATGAATCCTTGGCGATCATGATGGAATTATCCCCGGAAAAGGTTCTCAGCCTTCATGGGCGTGTGGTTTGGGTTCAAATGGTCCCTCACTCAGACCGGTATCATGTCGGTTTGAAGTTTGATAACGATGACTCGATGATGAAATCCCGCGAAGTGATCAAAGAATACATCGGCACGCGCCAATCGAAATAATCCCCCACACATATAAAATTGGATGTGAAGTTAAGAAAGAAGTTAAGAAAGGAGTAGGGAGTTTGCTATGGCTGAACAAACGGCAGCACCAACAGATACATTAAAAAATTGTTTTTCTTGTAAAAAACCGATGAAGCGGACCAGACGATATTATCGTAACGGTCATTATTATTGCAATAAAAATTGCTGGAAGAATAAAACCAAAGACGCGCCGGCTCAAGAATAATCATGGATTTCTCAAAATCATACGACGAACGACGTAAGCATCCTCGGATTGATAATACTGTCCCGGTCAAGATCTCTTCGGAAGAAGCGGATTTTGTCACCGAGACACGTAATCTCAGCCGGACCGGGGCGTATTGCCGGGTCAATAAATTTGTTGAGCCGATGACTAAGCTCAAGATTCATTTATTGCTTCCCTTAAAAAGAAACGGCAAGATCGTCACCAAGAAAATATCCTGCCTGGGGATCGTGGTCCGCAGTGAGCCTATCCCGGGACAAGAGTATTATCATTCCGCAATTTATTTCAGTGATATCCAAAAAAAAGACGCAGACTATATCAGCGATTATGTTCATGAAGAACTCAGGAAAGACAAAAAGCAACAACCCGCCTGATCATGTAAGGACAAACATCCATGGAAAATTCTATTAATCTCAGCGTTACCCCGATCCAGGCCTTGTTGGCTTTGGCCTTTCAGATATGGATCGTGGTCTTTCCAATTCTTATTATCCGTAAACTCAATTATTTAACTCAGCTTTTCCAAGAGCAGTTTGAGGCCCAGGACGAAGCTTCCTAAAAGGAGCCGTCTTAAGGTGTATGTCCCACGATAAGAGTCCCAACCGAGTCATTCCTGTCCTTTACGAGGATGATTGTACGGTTGTCTTTGATAAGCCTGCCGGACTTTTGGTTGTTCCCACTCCTGCCCGAGAAAAAAATACGCTCGCCACGCTCGCCAATATTCAATTTAAAAACTCTGGAAGTTCTGAAAAATTGCTCCCTTGCCACAGGCTTGACCGCGAGACCTCCGGCGTCATTATTTTTGCCAAGGGGGAGAAGAATCAGACGCTCGTTATGCATCAGTTCAAAAAAATGCAGGTCAAGAAAAGGTATATTGCCTTTATCCACGGTAAATTGAACCGCGGCAGCGGTGAACTGAGAAGTTATATTCGTGATCTTGATCAGAAAAAATATCAAAAGAATTCTTCAGCAAAATTCGCCCTGACCCGCTATAATGTTCTGCAAGTGAAAAAGAAGTTCAGTGTTTTAGAGGTTATGCCGCTCACCGGACGCACCAACCAGATCCGGATCCAGTTCAGCGAACTGGGGCATCCTTTGCTGGGGGAGCGCAAATACGCTTTTGGCCGTGATTATGAGCTGCGTTTTCGGCGGGTGGCATTGCACGCCGCCCAGATCGAATGGCAGCATCCGGTCTCGCATAAAAAAATCGTGGTGGAAGCCTCATTTCCTGAGGATATGGAAAAATTCTTAAAAGAAAACTGATTGATAAATAGGGGAGGACGCTTTGGAAACTATACAGATTAAAGGACAGTCGTTGAATAAATTGGCCCAAACGTGCCATGCCATTGCCGTGGAGAAAGGGTTTTGGGACAAAGAGCGCAATATCGGTGAGGCCCTGATGCTAATCGTGACGGAATTGGCCGAGGCCATGGAAGCGCACCGCAAGCAGGACAAGGAAAATTTTAATGAAGAGATCGCCGACAGCTTTATCCGTTTGTTGGATCTGTGCGGCGGTTTGGGGATCGACATCGAAGCGGAGATCGATAAAAAATCCCAGAAAAATAAGGGTCGTCCGTATAAACACGGAAAGATCTGTTAAGCAAAGGCCGCCAACTTTTAAAAAATTGGCGAGCCTCGCTATTCAAAATAATGAAAGGCGGGAGGACGGTATGCGAAAACTTCTTTGGGTGGCATGTATGGCGCTTCTCTGCGGGTGCACGACAGCCCAGATCCCGCAATACTTAGCGGATAAACATCCTTATAAAAAGCAATTTTATGCCAATTATGATGCAGCGCTGAAGGCCGCCAAGTCAGCCTTATCGGAATTGGGGTGGCAACTGGCCGGCGAAGGGGACCCGGCGGTTTATGAGGTTGGTGCGCCGCGAGAAGGTCAGCAGATTATTTTATTCACGGAAGTCAGGCAAACCGCTATGTTTTTAGGGTCGCGTTATGCGCGGATGAATATTATTTTACGCTTCCAAAGTAACGGGACCGAGATAGAAGTTCGTTACCTGACCATCAACTCTGTTCCTTTCAAGAATATCGAATCGTTTAAGAATGAAAGCGCCGCCCATAGAGTATTTGAGCGGATTGATGAGCTATTAAAGTCACAAGCGGCTTCTCCCTAAGTTTCCCAAAAATTTCCAACTGAATATGGATAAATTCGTCCTCAAGAGCAAGTTCCGTCCGGTGACTGAACAAACAGGCGCTATTGATCAATTGGTCAAAGGCATCGACCGCGGCGATCCGGCCCAGGTTTTAATGGGGGTCACCGGCAGCGGCAAGACCTTTACTCTGGCCAATGTGATCGAGCGTATCAATCGTCCCACCCTGGTGATTTCGCATAATAAAACCCTCGCCGCCCAATTGTACAGTGAGTTTAAGGAATTTTTCCCGGACAATGCCGTAGAATATTTCGTCAGCTATTACGATTATTATCAGCCTGAGGCTTACGTCCCGCAGACGGATGTGTATATTGAAAAGGATGCTTCGATCAATGACCGTCTGGACCGGCTGCGTTTGTCATCGACGACCTCATTGATGTCGCGGCGGGATGCGGTGATCGTGGCGAGCGTATCCTGCATTTACAATCTCGGCTCCCCGGAGGATTATAAAGAAAATTTATTGTACCTGGAAAAAGGCCAGCCGATCGAGCGCGACAAGCTGCTGCTGGAATTGGTGGACATTCAATACGAGCGCAATGATTATGAGTTCAGCCGGGGCAAGCTGCGGGTGCGGGGCGATGTGGTCGAAGTTTTTCCGGCCTATCGGCAGGATGCGTTGCGTATTGAATTTTACGGCGATGCGATCGAAAAGATCTTCCAGATCGACCCGGTCACGGCGGAGAGAAAAGTTGAACTGCTCAAGGTGGCGATCTTTCCGGCAAAACATTTTATCATTTCCAAGCCGCGCGTTGACGATGCCATTAAAATGATCCTGGCCGAACTCGACGTGCGTTTGGAAGAATTGAAAAAGCGGGGAAAATTGCTGGAGGCGCAGCGTTTGAATTCGCGCACCCGTTATGACATGGAAATGCTTAAAGAAATGGGATATTGCCACGGGATCGAAAATTATTCCCGGGCGCTTTCCGGCCGACCGTCCGGCAGCCGGCCGTATTGCTTGCTGGATTATTTTCCGGAAGATTTTATCGTGCTGATCGATGAATCGCATGTGACGGTGCCGCAGCTCAACGGGATGTATGAAGGCGACCGGGCGCGCAAAGAGACCCTCGTGGAATACGGTTTTCGTTTGCCGTCGTGCCTGGACAACCGGCCGCTCAAATTTTTGGAATTTAAGGAGATCATGAAGCAGTGCATTTATGTGTCGGCGACGCCGGGTCCGTTTGAACGCCAAAACTGTCAGGGAAAAATGATCGAACAGATCATCCGCCCGACGGGGATCGTGGACCCGCCGATCGAGGTCCGTCCCACGCCCGGCCAGGTGCAGGATATCATCAAAGAAACACAAAAGCGCGCCAAGATCAATGAGCGCGTTTTGATCACGACGCTCACGAAAAAAATGTCAGAGGATCTGACGGAGTATCTGCAAGAGAGCGGCTTGAAGGTGAAGTATTTGCATTCGGACATTGAAACCATCGACCGGGTCAAGATCTTGACGGATCTGCGGATGAAAAAATTTGACTGCCTGGTCGGGGTCAATCTTTTGCGCGAAGGGTTGGATTTACCGGAGGTCTCGCTGGTCGCGATCTTTGATGCGGACAAGGAAGGTTTCCTGCGTTCGCAGACAGCTTTGATCCAAACGGCGGGCCGGGCGGCCCGCAATATCAACGGCCGGGTGATCTTGTATGCGGACAGCGTGAGCTTGGCCATGAAGGCGATGATGGATGAGTGCGACCGCCGTCGGAAAATTCAAATAGAATTCAATAAAGAACATAATATCACACCGACCACCATTCTAAGGGCGATGAGTCAAGGCATTGAACAGCTCGCGGAAGAAAAGGCGGAAGAGATCGTGCTCGAGGCCGCGGGGCAGGATGCGGAGAGATATGCTTTTTCTAATTTGATCGCGGATTTGGAGCGGCAAATGGAGTTGGCGGCCAGAAATTTACAATTTGAGCGTGCGGCCGCGATCCGTGATAAGATCAAGGAGTTTAAAGAAAGCGGCCTGTTGCCGGGAGAAAAAGAAATCAAACCTTCCTCCCGGGTCAAAATTTCACATAAAGTAAAAGGAAAGTAAGCATGCTTTTGGCCATTGATATCGGAAATACCACGATTGCGCTGGGACTCATCGTCAGGAAAAAAGTTTTGCGGGTTTTTCACATCGAGACGGTCCTGCCGCAAAATGTTTTGCGAAAAAAAATACGGACCACTTGCCTTGCTTTGGCTCGGCAATCTCCCAAGCTGAAAGGCATCGTGATTTGCAGCGTTGTCCCTCAGCGCCTGGCGTTGGTGCAAAGCACTGTTGAAAAAATATTCGGCATAAAGCCGGTGGTGATCGGCAAAGATGTTTTGGTGCCGGTCAAAAACCGTTACCGCAATCCTAAGCAGGTAGGGCAGGACCGGCTGGTCGGGGCTTATGCGGCGATGGTGCTTTACGGCGCGCCCAGCATTATCATCGATTTCGGCACCGCGATCACTTTTGATGTGATTTCATCAAAAAAAGAATATTTGGGAGGGATCATTGTCCCAGGGATCCGGCTGTCTGCAGAATCTTTATTTGCCAAGACCGCGCTTTTACCCAAGATTCACATTAAAGGCCCCAAAAATTTAATTGGTCGCGACACGCAAGGTAGTATTTTGAGCGGTTTATTTTATGGTTATGGGGCGATGAGCTCAGGATTGGTGGAACAGATCTCCCGCGAAGTCCGGGGGAACCCCAAGGTCATCGTGACCGGTGGATATATAAAGGTAATGCAAAAATTCCTTAAAGGCACCCGCCATATTGTTGATGAGGATCTGGTGTTTAAGGGAATGGAATTGATTTTTCACAAGCGTTAAATTTTTTTTGTTTTTAAAATAGCACTCTTTTTTGCGAGTGCTATTTTGTTTTTACAAAGCCATGTAAAAATTTTTCTTGACAAAATTTCAGGTTTTTTGTAGATTAGCACTCTATTAAGTTAAGTGCTAAGCATAAGTTCAATGTTTTTAATAAATTTTGAACCATTCAAAAAGGAGGCAGTATATGGAGATCAAACCTTTAGGAGACAGAATCCTCGTAAAACCCTTAGAGGCCTTAGAAAAAACCAAAGGGGGAATTCTTCTCCCAGAGACCGCTAAAGAAAAACCCCATGAAGGTAAAGTGGTGGCTGTCGGCAAGGGAAAAGTTTTAGAAAGCGGCAAGGTGCAGGAAATGGAAGTTAAAGCGGGCGATCGCATTCTTTACGGGAAGTACAGCGGGACAGAAGTTACGACCTCAGAAGGGGAAGAACTTTTGATCATGCGGGAAGATGATATTTTTGCGATTATCAAAAAGTAATTTTTAATAATTTTTTTCAAAAGTAAATGGAGGAATAAAAATGGCTAAACAACTTATTTTTGATGATGAAGCAAGACGCGCGATTTTGCGAGGCATTGAGCAATTAGCCCGCGCCGTCAAAGTGACCTTGGGCCCTAAGGGACGCAATGTCGTTCTTGATAAAAAATTCGGTTCTCCCACCGTGACCAAAGACGGTGTGACGGTCGCCAAAGAGATCGAGCTGGCCGATCCGTATGAAAATATGGGCGCCCAGATGGTCAAGGAAGTTGCCGAGAAAACTTCTGATAACGCCGGTGACGGAACCACTACGGCGACGGTTTTGGCCGAAGCAATCTATCGCGAAGGTTTAAAGAACGTCACCGCCGGTGCCAATCCGATGGCTTTAAAGCGCGGGATTGACGCAGCGGTTGAACATGTGGTTGAAAAAATCAAAACCCTCTCCAAGAAAATCGATCTGAAAAATTCCAAAGAAGTCGAACAAGTCGCCACCATTGCCGCCAACAGCGATACCGTGATCGGAAAGAAGATCGCCGAAGCCTTTGAGGCCGTTGGTAAAGATGGTGTCATCACGGTCGAAGAATCCAAGACGATCAATACCGAGTTGAAGATCGTCGAAGGTATGCAGTTCGATCAAGGGTATCTGTCGCCGTATTTTTCCACGGATATGGAAAAAATGGAATGCGAGTTGGAAGATCCTTACATTCTCATTTATGAAAAGAAGATCTCTAATATTAAAGACATGCTTCCGCTTTTGGAAAAAGTGGCGCGCAGCGGCAAACCGCTCGTCATTCTTTGCGAAGATGTCGAAGGTGAAGCGTTAGCGACACTCGTCGTCAATAATATGCGCAAAACGCTCTCTTGCGCGGCGGTGAAGGCTCCGGGTTACGGCGATCGCCGTAAAGCCATGCTGGAAGATATTGCGGTTTTAACCGGCGGCAAGGCTATCACCGAAGACTTAGGCCTCAAATTAGAAACTGTGGAGCTGCAGGATCTAGGCCGTGCCAAAAAAGTGAAAATTGATAAAGAAAACACCACGATCGTTGAAGGGGCCGGAAAAACCAACGACATCAAGGGCCGTATCGTTCAGATCCGCAACCAGATCGAAAAAACTGATTCTTCTTATGATAAAGAAAAATTGCAAGAACGGTTAGCCAAATTAGCCGGCGGCGTTGCCATCATCAACGTTGGTGCTGCTACGGAAATGGAAATGAAAGAGAAGAAGGCCCGCGTGGAAGACGCTCTGCATGCGACCCGCGCTGCCGTAGAAGAAGGCATTGTCCCGGGCGGTGGTGTAGCCCTTTTGCGCTGCATTGATGCCTTAGACAGCTTGAAACTCAAAGGTGACGAAAAGACCGGTGTCGAAATCGTACAGCGTTCTTTGGAATCTCCGGTACGTCAACTTGCCTTGAATGCTGGTTTGGAAGGATCTGTGATCGTTGCAGAATTAAAGAAGAAAGAAGTTGGTATCGGATATGACATTAACACCGATCAGTACGTAGATATGCTTAAATCCGGTGTTATCGATCCGGCCAAAGTGACCCGTACGGCTTTGCAAAATGCGGCCAGTATTGCCGGCTTGCTTTTGACAACCGAAGCTCTGGTCACCGATGCTCCGGAAAAAGATAAACCCGCTATGCCACAGATGCCGGGTGGAATGGGTGGAGGCATGGGCTTCTAATTTTTGCGGCCCTGCTCGTTGATAAAATTGCCCCCACTGTTTTGTAGAAAGCAGTGGGGGCTTTGTTTTTTATTGAATTTTATAAAGTAAGATTTATCATGGTATTAATGAAGCCTCCCCCAAAATTCATCCCCGCGCTGTTTTTGGTCATTCTCGGTCTTGCCGTTTACGCCAATATCCTGCGTGCCCCTTTCCAATTTGATGATTTCAATTTTATCGTGGGCAATCCGCTCATCAAGGATGCGTCCCGTCTGTTGGCGCATTGGGAAGAGCAGGCCATTGATAAAAGAAAGATCCTGACGTTTTTGACGTTCGCTTTAAATTATCAATGGGGGAAAGAGGATCCGCTCGGCTACCATCTGGGAAACGTCATCCTGCATATTAGCGCGGCCATACTTTTATACTATGTCCTGCGGCAGTTGTTTTCTTTGCCGGCCCTAAAAAGTTCCGTCTGGAAAAAAGATCAGGACCTCTTTGCCTTTGGCGCTGCCTTGCTCTTTTTGGTGCATCCTCTGCAAACTCAATCCGTCACTTATGTATGGCAAAGATCCGAAGTCTTGTCCGCGCTGTTTTATCTGCTGAGTTATTATTTCTATCTGCGGGGGCGCAGCCAAGGGGACAAGCGGTGGTTTGCCGGTGCGGTCGTTATTTTTTATGTCGGTTTTTTTGCGAAGGGGACGATCCTGTCTTTACCGCTCTTGATTGTCCTGACAGAATTGAGTTTTCTAAATCTTCCGCAGAAAAAGGTAAGCCAACTTGCCGGGACCCTGCTCGCTGCGGGTGCGGCATATTTCCTTTTATGGTATTCCGGGATTCTGGCGCGGATATTTCAGATGTTGCAGTTATCTTTCCTCTTAAGGGATACCGCGCCGCATTTTTATGGACAATATTTTTTGACACAATTCAAGGCCATTGCGCTTTACCTGCGGCTTTGCTTTGTTCCTCTCGGGCAGAATTTGGATTATGATTTTCCGCTTTCCAATTCTCTTTGGGAGTGGCCGACATTTTCAGCGTTTCTCTTAGTCGCGGGGGTCATGGGTGTTGCTGCGTATTTTTTCAAGAAAGAGAAGCTGCTGGCCTTTGGGATTTTTTGGTTCTTTATTTGTTTATTTCCGACATCATCGGGGTTTGTCCCGCTGGAACCGGTCCAGGAACATCGACTTTATTTGCCGGTGGCGGGATTCGCGATTTTTTTGACGGCGGCGTTGTTAAAATGGGTCCGGCCGGCAAAGTCATGCCCGGTTGTCTTGACGGGGATTATCGTTATTTTGAGCGTTCTGACGGTCTCGCGCAATTTTGTCTGGACATCCCGCGAAGCCTTGATGCAGGATACCATTCGCAAATCGCCTGATCATCCGCGGCCTTATTTTGTTCTGGGGTCAATATACTATCAAGCAGAGCGGTTCCAGGACGCGATCCCGTTATATCTTAAGGCTATTGAACTCAATCCTTTCTATCCGGATCCGCACAATAATCTCGGCTTGATTTATATCAAACAAAGGGAGTACAAAAAGGCGGAAGAAGAATTTAAAATGGCCATGAGCGTTGACCCGAGTTTTGTTCATGCTTACATCAATTTGGGGTATTCAGCCTCCTTGCAGCGAAAGACCAAGGAAGCCGAAGGGTATTTTTTGAAGAGCCTGGAGTTAAAGGAGAACCATCCGTCGGCGTTTATGCCGGGCGTTGACAAGGCAGCGGTCATGCTGAGCGCCATATATCTTGAACACAATCGGCTTGTGGAGGCCGAGAGTGTGCTAAATAAGGCCCTGGACTTTAATCCGGATAATGAGCGGGCTTATTTTGGGCTGGGAACGGTTTATCTTTTGGAAAATGATTATCCGGCGGCGCTGCAGATGTATAAAAAGGTTGTCGAAATCAATCCGGCGTTGTTTGACGGCCACCTGCAAACGGGGGTTACGTATTATTTTATGAAGGATTATAGAAAAGCGATCGAGTTTTATGAGCAAGCCCTGCAGGTTGATCCCAGCCGGTCCGCTGAAGTTTATCCGAAATTGGCCGATGCTTACCGGGGGCTGGGCGATCAGGAAAAGGCCGATTATTACAATAAGCAATTAAGGTAAAGCGGAAAATAGGAATTGACTTTTTTAGGCAAATTACTTATAGTATTATATCTTTTATTCATAAAATCAGCATAAACCCTATCTATACTATTTTCAGGAGGTTTTAGCGCTATGGCAGAGTGGATTGGAATAGGCCGTCGAGCCAGAAGGTGCTATGGTTTTGATGAAGTTGCCCTGGTCCCCGGCATGGTGACTATTAACCCCAACGAAGTCGATATCAGCTGGGTCATCGGTGGGAAAAAAATCAAAGTGCCTATTCTGGCGGCAGCGATGGACGGGGTGGTGGATGTCAAATTTGCCGTTGCCATGGGGAAATTGGGAGGGATTGCCGTTCTCAATCTGGATGGGATCCAAACGCGCTATGAAAACCCCGATGAAGTTCTGCAACAAATTGCCGCTGCTGATCCGAATGTAGCCACGAAATTAGTCCAATCGGTTTATCTTACTCCTATTAAAGAAAAGCTTATCGCCAAGCGGGTCGCGAAAATCAAAAAGGCTAAGGTCCCGGCCGCGGTCAGCTGTATCCCGCAAAATGCGGCTCATTTTGCCCCGATCGCCGAGGAAGCGGGCTGCGATATCTTTATCGTTCAGTCAACGGTGGCCACGGTCCAGCACATCTCTACTCAATATAAAATTTTAGATTTAGAAAATTTTTGCAAACAGACAAAAATGCCGATCATCCTCGGAAATTGTGTGACTTACGACGTGGCGTTGGAACTTATGGAAGCCGGTGCCTCGGGATTGCTGGTGGGGATCGGGCCGGGAGCTGCGTGCACAACTCGTGGTGTTCTGGGGATTGGTGTTCCGCAGATCACCTCGACGGTTGATTCGGCGGCGGCGCGCGATTATTTTTTTAAGAGAAAAGGAAAATATATTCCCATCATCACCGATGGCGGCATGCGGATCGGCGGAGAAATTTGTAAAGCCATCGCCGCCGGCGGAGATGCGGTTATGGTGGGATCGGCTTTTGCCCGGGCTGAAGAAGCTCCGGGAAGAGGGTATCACTGGGGTATGGCCACCTCCCATGCCAATCTGCCGCGCGGGACGCGTATTCGCGTGGGGACTTCGGGGACGTTGAAAGAGATTTTGGCGGGACCGGCAAAGGTCGATGATGGTTCGCAAAACCTCATCGGGGCTCTCAGAACCTCGATGGGTTCGCTGGGTGCTTCGAATATCAGAGAAATGCATGACGTGGAAATCATTATCGCACCGTCGATCCAAACGGAAGGGAAAGTTTTTCAAGTTGGACAACGCGTGGGAATGGGGAAATAGGAGAGCTATGGCTAAGACAAAGAAAAAAATAAGAAAAAATAGAATTATTTACCGTAAACCTAAAAAATTAAAATTACGAAGAATACATAAATTCAACAATCTGCGGCAGAATAAAAAACAAGATGTCGTTGCCAAGAAAACGGCCGTCCGCAATAAAGACAGTATTCTTATTTTGGATTTCGGGTCGCAATACACGCAGTTGATTGCCCGGCGGATCCGCGAGAACAAAGTGTTTTGCCAGATTGTTCCTTTTAATATCACTCCTGCCGAGATCCAGGAGATTAATCCCAAGGGATTGATCCTCTCCGGCGGGCCGATGAGCGTTTATGATGAGGGGGCTCCGGAACCGCATGAAGGGATTTTCAAGCTGGGGCTGCCGATCTTAGGGATTTGTTACGGGATGCAGGTGATCACGTATTTGCTGGGTGGTAAAGTTGATAAGTCGAAAGAAAGAGAATTCGGTCGGGCTGAGTTGTTCGTGGACAGCAACACGGATCTGTTCGCCAACCTTCCGACAAATTTGACCTGCTGGATGAGTCATGGGGATGAGATCAAGAAGCTGCCGTCGGGATTTATCCGCTTAGGTCATACGCTCAATGCCGAGATCGCTGCCTTTGCGAACCGGTCACGCCGGATATTCGGCGTGCAATTCCATCCGGAAGTGGTGCACACGCAGCGCGGAATGCAGCTTTTGGTGAATTTTGCGTCACAGATTTGCCGCTGTCTGCCGCGTTGGACCATGGACAAGTTCATGGATGCCACGATCAAAGATGTCAAAGAAACAGTGGGCAATAAAAAGGTCGTACTGGGATTAAGCGGGGGAGTTGATTCCGCCGTTACCGCGGTTTTACTTCATAAGGCCTTGGGAAAGAAGTTGTATTGTATTTTTGTCGATAACGGCCTGCTGCGCAAGAACGAAGTGGCGGCGGTCGAGCGCACCTTCAAGGAACATTTTAAGATCAATATGATCACGGTCAATGCCGCCAACCGTTTTCTACAGCGTCTGAAGAATGTTACGGACCCGGAGCAGAAGCGAAAGATTATCGGCGATGAATTTGTCAAAGTTTTTCAAGAAGCGGCCCATCGGATCAAGGATGTGGAATTTTTAGCGCAAGGAACTCTGTATCCCGACGTGATCGAATCCATCTCGCCGCTCGGCGGTCCTTCTGCGAAGATCAAGAGCCACCATAATGTCGGCGGTTTGCCGAAGACCATGAAATTGAAACTCATTGAACCGCTGCGTGATCTATTTAAAGATGAGGTCCGGGTGATCGGTAAACATTTAGGCCTGCCGGATGTTGTGTTAAACCGTCAGCCGTTTCCCGGTCCGGGGCTCGCGATCCGCATTGTCGGAGAGGTCGCGCAGGACCGGTTGGATGTTTTGCGTAATGCCGATGAAATTGTTTTAGAAGAAGTGAAAAAAGCCGGCCTCTATCAAGAAATTTGGCAATCCTTCGCTGTTTTGCTTCCGGTCAAATCCGTCGGGGTCATGGGTGACCAGCGGACCTATGAGAACGCGATTGCGATCCGCTGTGTCAGCAGCGTCGATGGCATGACCGCCGATTGGGTCCATCTTCCTTATGAGCTTCTTGGTAAAATGGCCAACCGTATTATCAATGAAGTCAAAGGAGTGAATCGTGTTGTCTACGATGTCAGCTCCAAACCGCCTTCAACTATCGAATGGGAATAAATAAAGGTCAACCAAGTCACAAAGTCACCAGGTCACACGCAAAATCACAAGCTACTGGTGACGTGGTGACAATGGTGACATGGTGATGTTTTATGTATCACTCCGATTTTGTCCATCTGCACGTTCATACCCAATACAGCCTTTTGGATGGCGCTTGCCGGATCAAAGAACTCGTTCAAAAAGCCGCGGAGTACAAAATGCCTGCTTTGGGCATGACCGATCATGGGAATCTTTTCGGTGCCATTGATTTTTATGAAAATGCCGTCAAGGTCGGGGTCAAGCCGATTATCGGCTGCGAAGCTTATGTCGCGCCGGGGAGCCGTCTTGACCGCGGGACTTCTTCCGGACCCAAAGGCATGGGCGCTTCCCATTTGGTCCTTTTTGCCCGTGATGAAGCCGGATATAAAAATTTGCTGAAATTAGTTTCGGCCGGATATCTCGAGGGATTTTATTATCGCCCCCGGATGGACAAAGAGATCCTGGCGAAATATTCCGAAGGGCTGCTGGCCACGTCCGCCTGCCTGCGCGGCGAAGTTGCCTGGTACTTACGCCAGGGCGATTATGCGGGGGCAAAAAAAGCCGCCGGGGAATTCTCGCAGATCTTCGGCAAAGGGAATTTTTATTTAGAATTGATGGAACACGGCATTGAAGATCAGAAGATCGTCAACGAAGGCCTGCTGAAATTAGCCAAAGATTTGAACTTGCCCTTAGTCGTCACCAACGACGTTCATTACCTGACCCAAACCCAGTACACCGCCCACGAAGCGCTTTTATGCATCCAGACCCAGACGATGCTCAATGACCCTAACCGGATGCGCCTTAAAACAGATCAGTTTTATTTTAAAGACCCGGCCTTGATGAAAAAAGAATTCGCCTGGGTTCCGGAAGCGCTCAAGAACACTTTGGAAATTGCGGATAAATGCAATCTGCAATTGCGCTTTGATCAAATCCATCTGCCGCATTATGAACCGCCGTCCGGGAGGACCAAGGAAGAATATTTAAAAGAGCTGTGTCAGAAGGGGATCGCGGAGCGTTACGGCCGGGCCACGCCCGAAATTGAAAAACGGCTAGAGTATGAATTGTCGGTGGTCAAAAAAATGGGCTTTGTCAGTTATTTTCTGATTGTCTGGGATTTCATTCACTATGCCAAGCAGCGCGGTATTCCGGTGGGGCCGGGGCGCGGTTCTGCGGCGGGGAGTCTGGCCAGTTATTTGCTCGGCATCACCAATTTGGATCCTTTGAAATACGGATTGCTGTTTGAGCGTTTCTTGAATCCGGACCGGGCGAGCATGCCGGATATTGATATTGATTTTTGTTTCGAACGCCGCGGCGAGGTCATTGACTATGTTACCAAAAAATACGGCAAGGATAACGTGGCCCAGATCATTACTTTCGGGACCATGCAGGCCCGGGCCGCGGTCCGCGATGTGGGCCGCGTCATGGCCGTCGAGTACGGCAACGTGGATAAGCTGGCAAAATTGATCCCTGCGGAAATCGGCATTACCCTCAAAGAGGCCTTGGAGAAAGAACCCGAGCTGGCAAAGCTGTACAAAGATGAGGAGATCGCCCGCCAGATCATTGATACGGCGCAGGTTTTGGAAGGATTGAACCGCCATGCCTCGGTGCATGCCGCGGGGGTGGTGATTTCCGATAAGCCGTTGACGGAATATATCCCGTTATTTAAGACCAGTGATGACCAGATCACGACGGGTTTTTCGATGGACGGCATAGCGAAGATCGGTTTATTAAAAATGGATTTCTTAGGGTTGCGCACGCTGACCGTGATCAGTGAGGCGATCAAGATCATCAAAACTACGCGCGGCATTGATATCGATATCGACAAAATTCCTTTGGATGATAAGAAGACTTATGAAATCTTAGCCAAGGCGCAAAGTTTTGGAATTTTTCAGCTGGAAAGCTCGGGGATGCGCGATCTTTTGAAAAAGAGCCGGCCGACGCAGTTTGAAGATTTGATCACGATTTTAGCGTTGTATCGTCCCGGCCCGATGGGCAGCGGGATGTTGGATGATTACATCAAGCGGAAAAAGGGGGAAGTCCCGGTCCGGTATGATCATCCCAAGCTCGAGTCTGTCCTCAAAGAAACGTACGGCATTATCGTGTATCAGGAACAGGTCATGCAGATGGCCAGCACTTTGGCCGGCTTCACCATGACGCAAGCCGATCATCTCCGCCGGGCCATGAGCAAAAAAGTCCCGGAGATTATGGAAAAAATGCGCCGGGATTTCGTCGAAGGATGCCGCAAGACCAGCCAGATCAAAGAAGAACAAGCCAATAAATTATTTGATTTTATCGATTATTTCTCCGGTTACGGCTTTAACCGCAGCCATTCGGCGGCCTATGCGTTGATCTCTTATCAGACAGCGTACCTGAAGGCCAATTATCCGGTGGAATTTATGTGCGCGCTGCTCACCAGCGAAAAAGACAATACCGATAAAGTCGTGGAATATGTCAAAGAATCCGAGGCCATGGGGATCCAGGTTTTGCCGCCGGATGTGAATGAAAGCGTCAGCCAATTTAAGGTCATTAATGAAAAGACGATCCGTTTTGGTTTGCTGGCGGTCAAGAACATGGGGTCCATCGCCATCGAATCTATCGCAGAGAACAGAAAGAACGGCCCGTATGTTTCCATTTTTGATTTTTGCCGGCGAGTGGACTTGCGTTTGGTTAACCGTAAAGTTTTGGAAAGCATGGTCAAATGCGGCGCGATGGATTGTTTTGGCTCAAAACGCTCTCAGATGATGGAAGCGATCGAGGGCGCCTTAGGCATGGGGGCGCGGACCCAAAAAGAAAAGGCCAGCGGACAATTTTCTTTCTTTGATACGGATGAGGGATTCAGCGATTTTAAAAAAGAATCCGAGAATCTGCCTGACCTTGCCGAATGGCCGCAGGCGCAGATCCTGGCGTTTGAAAAAGAATTGCTGGGTTTTTATTTGAGCGGTCATCCTTTGGCCCACTATCAGGTTGAAATAAAAGAGTTTACCGATTATTCCACGAAAAATTTAAAAATGGCCGTTGATGGACAAGAGGTTAAGTTGGTCGCGCTGATCACTTCTATAAAATTGACCACGACCCGCCGGACGAATGAGCGGATGGCAATTTTGAAAATGGAAGATGTGGAGGGAGAAGTTGAAGTTTTGGTTTTTCCTTCAACTTATCCCGTTGTCAGTCAATATCTTAGAGAAGGAGAAGTGGTCGTTTTGGTCGGCAAGGTGAACTTGCGGGAAGAATCGCCTAAAATTATTGCCGGTGACATTAAACCCATCGGTGATGTTTATAAGTCGGTCAAAACCATTAGCTTAGATTTATCCCGCGTGAATGAATCCGGGTTAAAAGATCTGCAGCAGCGGCTTTCAAAATTTCCCGGAAAGATACCGGTCTATCTTCGCTTAGATACGAAGGGTTATAAGAGCGTGCAAATTATGGTGGGAGAAGACCTGTTTGTGGCTCCTTGCCATGACTTGATCGAAGAAATCAAAATTCTGGTCGGACAAGATAATTTTTCTATGTCGCTGTAGGGAGGCGGGAGGAGCGAAAAAAACCTGCCAATTTATCGCTTGACACTGTAACACCTTGCTGATACTATGCTTACGATTATAGGAGGTGGCTACATGACCAAAAAAGATATTGTCCTCAGAATTACCGACACAACAGGTATCAAGCAAGTGGACGTCAAAAGAATCGTCCAAAAAACCTTTGAAGTCATTGTGGACAGCTTGATTCGTTCAGAAAAAGTCGAGTTAAGAAATTTTGGAGTTTTTAAGATCAAAGAAAGACGGGCCCGTTTTGGCCGCAATCCACGTACGGGGCAAAGCGTTCCTGTCCCTCCGCGCAAAGTCGTTATCTTCAAGCCGGGTCTTGAGATGAAACTGAAAATAAGGTAATCCCCTCGCTGCATACGAAAATAACTATTCATTGCATATAAAAGGGCGGAGATAATTTTACCTCCGCCCTTAAGGTTTATAGGGTTATGGCGAAACAATTCTTGATCCCCCGGGGCACCAGCGATATCTTACCCGCCGAAATTCCTTTCTGGCAAGCGCTTGAAAATACGGCACGGACTCTCTGCCAGCTCTACGGCTACCATGAGATTCGTACGCCTGTTTTTGAGGAAACCGAATTGTTTGCCCGTTCCATGGGACAGACCAGCGATGTGGTGCAAAAGCAGATGCTTACCTTGCAGTCACAGAAGCAAGGGGAGGAAGAATCTTCCGGCTATGCGCTGCGTCCCGAAGGAACGGCGGCGATCGTCCGGTCTTATATCCAGAACGACCTTGATAAAAAAGAAAGTTTGTCGAAATTTTTTTATATCGGCCCCATGTTCCGCGGCGAGCGGCCGCAAAAGGGAAGACTGCGGCAATTTCACCAGATCGGCGTGGAGGCCATCGGTCCGGCATCCAGTTCTCCGTATCTTGATGCCGAAGTGATCGCCTTAAGCGTGAATCTTTTGAAGGCCTTTGGCTTGGCCAATCACAGACTAAAAATCAACACGCTGGGAACTCCGGAAAATAAAAAAGCGTTCTACGAACTTCTCAAGCGCAAATTGCAGCCCAAGATCGCGGAATTGTGCGAAGACTGTCAGCAGCGTTTTGAACGTAATGTTTTAAGGGTCCTGGATTGTAAAAATGAAAAGTGCAAACAGCTTGTTAAACAAACCAATTTTGGCCGTGAATGGTTGAGCGAAGAAAGTCAGAATTATTTTCATACGGTTAAGCAGACGTTGGATACGTTGAATATTGTTTTTGAAGAGGATCCGCTTTTGGTCCGCGGGCTCGATTATTACACGCACACCGTTTTTGAAATTTCAGACGCGTCTTTGGGCAGTCAGGATGCGTTGGGCGCCGGCGGCCGTTATAATAATTTGGTCAGTGAATTGGGCGGTCCGCAGGTGGATGCAGTGGGTTTTGCCTTGGGAATGGAACGGATCCTTCTGGCGCAGCAGGGAAAGAATAAGCCCGTGGACCCGGCGATCGATGTCTTTATTATTGCCATGGAAGAAAAGTATACCAAGGATGCCTTTGCGCTCTTGCAGGAAGTCCGGCGGTGCAATCTCTCCGCAGATATGGGTTATCAAGGCGGGTCATTGAAAAGCCAGATGCGTCTCGCCAATAAATTATCCGCCCATTATGTGATCATTTTGGGGGAAGACGAGATC
>MHGP01000057.1:25743-40729 GCA_001805615.1 Omnitrophica WOR_2 bacterium RIFCSPHIGHO2_02_FULL_48_11 | reverse complement strand
TTCGGTCAACCGGGAGGCGCATCAGGTCGCCCAGCAATTAGGTCCGGAGTTCGTCGTCAAAATCAAGGGCAAGGTGAATGTCCGCCCCAAAGGCAACGTGAACGCCGATATTCCCACCGGCGAGATTGAATTGACCGCCAATGATCTGGAAATTTTGAATTCCAGCGAGGTGCCGGTTTTTGAGATCGACGGGGGAGTTGAGGTCTCGGAGGAAGTGCGGCTCACGTACCGTTATCTGGATTTGCGGCGTTCCAAAGTTGCCGAAGCGCTCAAAATGCGGCATCAATTGTGCCTCTTGGTGAGGAATTTTTTAAGTCAGCAGGGATTTGTCGAGGTGGAAACGCCGGTTTTGACCAAATCCACTCCGGAAGGGGCGCGCGATTTTTTGGTCCCCTCGCGGCTTAACCCGGGAGAATTTTTTGCCCTGCCGCAATCCCCGCAGCTTTTTAAGCAGATCTTGATGGTGTCCGGGCTGGACCGGTATTTTCAAATAGTTAAATGTTTTCGCGATGAGGACCTGCGCGCGGACCGCCAGCCGGAATTTACCCAGCTGGATATGGAAATGTCGTTTGTCAGCGAAGAGGATATTTTTTCCCTGACCGAAAATTTATTTAAGAAAATTTTAAAAGACATCAAGGGCATTGATATCCCCACGCCTTTTCCGCGCATGACCCATGCACAGGCGATGCGGGATCATAAAAGCGACAAGCCGGATACGCGCAAAGACAAAGATGAATTTTCTTTTCTTTGGGTTGTCGATTTCCCTTTGTTCAAATATAATGAGGAAGAAAAACGCTGGGACAGTGAGCATCATCCTTTTACGTCTTTGCATGAAGAGGATGTTTCTTGTCTGGAAAAGGGCGAATATGCCAAGATCCGGTCCCGTTCGTATGACCTTGTTTTGAACGGCAATGAGATCGGCAGCGGTTCCATACGTATTCATAAAAAGGATTTGCAGAAAAAAATATTTGATATAATAGGGCTGCAGCCGCAAGAGGCCGAGAAACGGTTCGGCTTTTTGCTCAAGGCCTTTCAGTACGGAGCGCCGCCGCATGCGGGAGTGGCGTACGGGATCGACAGATTGGTAGCAATTTTGTTAGGTTTAGATTCAATCCGTGATACAATAGCTTTTCCTAAGACGCAGAAGGGAAGTTGTCCGATGACGGAAGCACCGTCGGTTGTTGACGAAAAGCAAATCAAGGATCTGGGATTAATGATATTAAAAAAGAAATAATTTATGAAAAATCAAAAGGAGGCACATATGCCTAAGAATTTTTGGAAGAATTTTGTGGGAATGATAGCTCTGGCATTTTTAGCAGGGTGCGGTGTCCAGGCCAGAAGTTATGTGCAGGTCAAAGATAGAGTGGATCAAGAGATCGTCGGTAATGCCGGGTATCTGGGAGGAACACCTTCCGCGCAAGCGGTCGACCGGAGCCAGATCCGCAAAACGCGCAAGGTTTATGTTTTGGAAATGTCAAAAGCTGACAATCCTGAGGAAGATACTGTCGCGAGTCCGTCAGCCGCACCGGCCTCAGAAAATACGGAAGCATATATTCCCGCTGACGATGCAGACGATGAACCTTATCAACGGCGTATTGTTCTCCCTGATTTTGAGGATGACACCGTTGCTCCTGCCGAATCCTCGCCGGTCGGTCCTACCACAGCTACCGATTATACGGTCATGAAAGATGACACTCTGCAGAAAATTTCCAAACAATTTTATGATTCGTATAGCAAATGGCCCACTATTTATGAAGCGAATAAAGACAAGATCGCTGACCCGAATCGTATTAAACCCGGGATCACGATCACTATTCCGCCATTACAATAAATTTTTATTTCAGATGATTTTAAGGGAGGGGCATTCCAGTGCCTGCTGAACAAACGGTATTTTTTGACAACAATAAAGATCTACAGTTGCTTTTTGGCAAATACGATCAAAATCTTAAACTCATTGAGCAAGAGTTGGGGATCCGCATCAGCCGTATTGAAGGCGGTTTAAAACTCAGCGGTTCCAAGGATCAGGTGGAGAAGGCCGGGGAGTTATTTGATTATTTGCTGGGGCTGATGGGGGATGGCCAGGATGTTAAAAAGAGCGATGTCACGTATGCCATCCGTCTTGCCAAATCCGACAAGGGAGTTGATTTTAAGCGGTTGGCGAAAGAAAAGATCGATGTCTCGATCAAGGGCGGTCTGGTTACTCCCAAAACCAAAGGGCAGATCGAATACGTTGAAGCGATCAAACATTTTGATATTGTTTTTGGCATCGGTCCGGCAGGGACCGGCAAAACATATTTGGCTATGGCCATGGCGGTGAATGCCCTTAAAAAAGGTCTGGTCCGCCGGATTATTCTTACCCGTCCTGCCCTTGAGGCAGGGGAAAATTTAGGTTTTCTCCCCGGGGATATGGTGGAAAAAGTTTTGCCGTATCTGCGACCGCTTTATGATGCGCTTTATGACATGATCGAGCCGGAAAAAGTGGAACAATTCACGGAGCGCGGTATTATTGAAGTCGCGCCTTTGGCCTATATGCGCGGCCGTACGCTCAATGACGCTTTTGTTATTCTTGATGAGGCGCAGAACAGCACGCCGTTTCAGATGAAAATGTTTTTAACCCGTATGGGTTTTGATTCCAAGACGGTCATAACCGGCGATATTACGCAGAGCGATCTTCCCAAAGGCGCTCCGAACGGTTTGATGGAAGTGCAGAAAATCTTGAAGGGTATTGAAGGGATCAAGTTTGTGCAACTCACCGGGGAGGACGTGGTTCGTCACGAACTCGTTCAGCGGATTATCGAAGCGTACGATAAAGCAGCGGCGTGATGTCCGATCTTTATAATCATCCAAGAATGCTATGCACAAACTCATCAAAGAAACGATAAGTGTAACGAATGCGGTTGTTGTTGTCGCGGTGATTCTCCTGCTTAGTATTTTTTGCCGGGTGGTCCATTTTTCTCTCTTCATTCCTCTCTTGCTTCTCTTTGTCGGTTTTCATCTCTATCTTTTTAAAAAAGCCCGCTACCAGTTATTCCTTAACCTGGGATTGCTGTTAGCCTTGACGCTTTTTGTGACCTACGCCATCACCACCTATACCGATATCCCCAAATTATATATTCCGGTCGCAAGCGTCGGGATGCTCACCATGCTTTTGTACAATGACCTGCAACTGGTTTTTTTGATGTCGTTCTTGAGCAGTACTTTTGTGGGATTAATTCTGGGTGGAGACTTGGGTCTTGCCCTCATTTTCTTCCTGGGGAATTTGACAGCTGCCTACTCGGTGCGGGAGGCCCGCACGCGGGGCCATGTGATCAGCTCCGGGCTCTATGTCGGGCTCATTCAGAGTATTTGCATGATCCTGTTAAATCCCGATGCCGGTTTTATTTTTTCTCAGGATTTCATGCTGAATTATTTGCGGCCGCTGGTCGTTAATGGTTTTGTTGCCGCGTTTGTGGTCATGGCCACTTCCAAAATATTCGAATCATTGTTCGGCGTTTTGACAAATTTTAGTTTATTGGAGCTTTCGGATTTTAACCATCCGCTTTTGAAGAGAATGGTTTTGGAAGCGCCCGGGACGTACCACCACAGTTTGTTGGTGAGCAATTTGGCGGAAACCGCCGCCGATGAGATCGGGGCCAACGCGCTGCTTACCCGGGTCGGCGCCTATTATCATGATATCGGGAAAATGGTAAAGCCGGAATATTTTACCGAGAATCAACTCGCCGCCGGCAATAAACATGACGATATCGAGCCGTCGATGAGCCGGCTGGTCATTTTAAACCACGTCAAAGAAGGAATCGACTTAGGAAAGAAATGGAAACTCAATCCCATGATCCTGGATTTTATCCCGCAGCATCACGGGACGGGTCTGATACATTATTTTTATCAGAAAGCGCTGGAAGAGGCGAAGGACGACGAGTCGGTGAAGGAGGAAAATTTCCGGTATCCCGGTCCTAAACCGCAAACCCGCGAGACCGCGATCGTCATGCTGGCGGATTCCGTCGAGGGCGCCACGCGTTCCATCGAAGAACCGAACCCGGCGAAAATCGGAGATGTGGTCCGCCGGGTGGGGAACAACAAATTCATCGACGGCCAGCTGGATGAATGCAATTTGACATTAAAGGAAATTGAGCGTATCTCCGTGACGTTTGCCCGGGTACTGAGCGCCATGTACCATACCCGTATCAAATATCCCGAAAAAAAGAGCGAAAATGGAAATTCTAATCACAAATCAGCAGAAGAAAATTCTCCTTCCTCCCGCCGCAATACTGAAAATCACAAGAAGAATCCTTAAATCTGCAGGGGTTCGCCGCGGATCCTTGTCTCTGGTTTTCGTTACGGACGATATCATTAAAAAATTGAATCGAAGATTCTTAGGCCGAAGCTATGCAACGGATGTGTTGGCTTTTGATTTGGGCGAGCCGACCGTAACAAAGAAACTGCGGCGGTCTCGGACAAAGAGAATCTCGCTTACCGGTGAGATCGTCATTTCGATCACCACGGCATTCCGCCAGGCTAAAATTTATAAAACATCGCCTTACGAAGAAGTCATTTTGTATATTGTCCATGGGATCCTGCATTTATTGGGTTATGACGATCATGCGTCCCGGGATACACGGCTGATGCGGAAAAAAGAACAGGAGCTGCTTGCGGTGATCCGGCCGCTTTTAAAAAAGGCCAGACGATGATCCTGCAGACGGAAGCGATCGTGCTTAAAACCATGGACTTCCGCGAGACGAGCCGTATCGCGACTTTTTTTACCAAAGATTACGGCAAGGTCAAAGGTGTCTTGAAAGGGATCCGCAAAGATCACAAGAAATTCGGCAGCAACGTCGACAAATTTTCCGTTAATGATATTGTTTATTACCAGTACCGCAATTCGGATCTGCATCTGATCAGTCAATGTGACCTGCGCAATTATTTTTTCCCCATCCGGCAGGATCTTAAAAAAAGTTTAGCGGCCAGTTATATGCTGGAGTTGGTCAACAGTATTATGCCGACCGAAGAAGAGAACCGCGACGTCTACCAGCTCATGGCAGAGTACCTGCAAAGTTTGGGAGAAGTTGCGGATACAGATAAGCTGGTTTACATTTTTCAGATCAAGATCCTCGCCTTGTCCGGGTTTCAGCCGCATTTGGATTCCTGCCTCAAATGTCACAAGAAGATCGTCGGCCGGGCGAAATTCAGCACACAGCTCGGCGGGTTGGTCTGCCTGGAATGCCCCTTAAGCGATCATGCCGCCACGATCCTCTCGCCCGGGACGGTCGCCTCGATCCTACACGTGGAAAAGAATGACTGGAGCAACAGCCTCCGGCTGACCTTTTCTGCCTCGCTCAAAAAAGAATTAAAATATGTCCTGAACAATTTTCTTATTTTCCATCTGGGCCGAAAATTAAAATCCGAAAAGTATTTGGGATAGCGTTATAGTTTCGGCCGATTATTATTACGCGGGTCCTGCCGCTCGATATCCTCATCCCGTGCTCATTCTTGCGCGCGGGCTGGGGATGCCCCTTCTCGCGTCATCCGCTAAAGTTGAGACTAGACCTTTAAGCCGGACGTTGAAATCCCGAGCGGGCATGGTGTCCCCAACGTTTTGCTTCGCAAAGCGAAGCAGTGGGGACGAGTGAGGGATTTCATCGAGTGAAATTTTTCGCGCTGGGAAAAATAAGCGTTCCGGCGTAAGGGCTAGGCGAAACATTCCAAACGCCTAGACGAGCTATGAAGCCGTTGACTGAAAAATAGCGGCGCGTTTTTTGCGAATGAGCGGGAGGGAAACCTGCTCCATGATCTCTTTGGCGAGGGCTTTGCCGATTTGCGGGATCTGGCTGATCTCTTCGGCGGAAGATTTTTTAAGGTCGGCAAAATTCCTGAAACCTTTGTTATAGAGATTCCGCGCACGGACCCGGCCCACCCCGCGCAGTTGGGCCAGCTCGAGCAATTCTTCTTTGATGCCGTACGAGATCCTCCGGCGTAAGTCTTCTAAAGAGTGCGACAGTTTCCCCAGTTGAAATAGTTCCGCGATCACGCTGGCGGCATAAAGCAGCCATCCGGCGGATTCGGTATGCCGGTAAACATCGCCCGGCCCGACGCCGAATTGGTCGCAGATCGTTTCTTCTTTTTCTTCCTCGATCCAGGTGGACAGCATCCAGCTGGTCTTGATCGTCGTTAAATAAAAACTGAGGTCTTCAAGCAGCGGATCATTTCCGGGAGTAAGGACAAAATCGTCCGCGTGATGCGAGGCAAAGGTCTCGACTTCTTCAAAATCACTTTTGCCGACGTTCAAGCGGGGGCTGTCGGGACAGCAGGTCAATAAATGTAAAATGCCGATGGCAGAATGGGACCGCCGCTGGGCAAATTTTTTTAATCCGTCACGCAGCGTCAGGCTGGAGATCGGGTCGATGTAAAGCCGGCTGGTGCATTGGCCGAAGGCCGTGGCAAAAAAATGGAACCCGCTTTTTTCAATAAATTTTTCACGTTCAAGGAATTCAAAGATCCGGCTGATCAATTCCAGCAAATTTGGGGTTTGTTTCTGATGCGCCAAGAAAGTGTGAGAGATAAAATCGAACATGCCTTTGACATCGTGCACGTAACCGGCAGAGATCGACGCTAAAACATGCGTGCGCAGGGCCGCTTCATCGGCTAATTTGGAGGTCACCGGCTCCGGGTCGGCATAGATATAGCGGTCGAAGAGAGCCTGCGATTCTGAAAAAGATTTGGCGATCAAGACCGCTTCGCCGTATTCATCATATTGCGGCCGGCCCGCGCGGCCGGCGCACTGTTTATATTCCGATGTCGGGATAAAGGACATGCCTAAGCCGCTTTCATACCGTTTGCAGTCACGGATCACCGCTCGCCGGGCAGGGAGGTTCACGCCCGCTGCCAGCGTCGGTGTCGAGCAGATCACTTTGATCAGGTTGCGTTTAAAATGGTCTTCGATCAATTTGCGCTGATTCGGTTTCAGCCCCGCATGATGAAAGGCCACTCCGTGGGTCACCACGTCAGCGAGTTTGCGGCAAATCTTGGTGGCACTGGCCTGCGGGCCGGCAACTTCTTTGGCCAAGAGCAGTAAGGCTTTTTTTTCTTCCGCCTTCAGCGTGATGGAAACACTGGGGCAGACCTGCCGGCTTGCCGCCTGCGCCGATCGACGGGAATTGACAAAGATCAAAACCTGGCCTTTGCCGCGCAAAGTGTCCAAAGTGATCTTACTCAGATCATCCGCGGCTTCTTCGCGCACCAGCCGCGTGCCGTATTTATCAAATTGGATCGTTTCATTAAAATATACGCCTTCCTTGAGCGGGATCGGGCGCCAGCTGCTCTGCACCAGCCTGGCCTTAAGCCAAGCGGCCATTTCTTCGGCATTCTTGACGGTCGCGCTGAGCGCGAGAAATTGAACGTTGGGGTTCATTTGTTTGATCCGTGCCGTCAGGATCTCTAAGGTCGGTCCGCGGGAACCGTCGTTGATGAAATGAATTTCGTCCAGCACCACGACGGTCAGGGCATTGATAAGCCATTGGGCTTTACTGCGCAAAAGCGAATCGACCTTTTCCGCGGTCGCGACTAAAATTTGATAACGGTTCAGCGAACGACGGGAGGCCTCGCCGTCGAAATCGCCGATGCTGATGCCGACCTCAATGCCGAGGGAGGAATATTTCTTTTTAAAATCTTCAAATTTTTCGCTGGCGAGCGCTTTTAAAGGCGCGATATAAAGGCACCTCCCACCATTATGCAGGACCGATTTTAGCATGCAGAGTTCGGCGATCAGCGTTTTACCGGCGGCGGTCGGGACCGACATCAGGACGCTGGCGCCATCGAGGACCCCTTGGCTGATGGCATGGGCCTGGGGAGGGTAGAGGTCCGTGATCCCGGATTGGGTGACCGCCTCAATGACTTCCGCGGAGAATTTATATTTTTGTAAAACGTCGAGCAGTTTCATTGCCAACGTTCTAACATAAAAAAGAAGCGTTGTCAAAGGCACAATTCCCCGAAAAGGAAATTAGGCATTGACCGTCATAAATTGAGCCCTTATAATCAATAAATAATTATTAATACTAATACATTTATGCGCCTTGTTATTCAAAGAGTTAAAGAAGCTAAAGTGACCGTGGGTTCCAAAACGGTTGGTCAGATCGGCCGCGGGTTGCTTGTTTTCGTCGGTGTGGCCAAAGGCGATACCGAAGCTCAGGTCGAGTCTTTGACAGAAAAGATCAGCCAGCTGCGCATTTTTGAGGACAGCCAGGGCAAGATGAACCTTGCGCTGGCCGAGGCGGGAGGGGAATTCTTGGTGGTTTCGCAGTTTACGCTTCTGGGGGATTGCGATAAGGGGCGGAGGCCTTCGTTTGATGCGGCCGCTGATCCGCAGACGGCAGAAAATTTATACGAACGATTCGTGGTGCGCTTGCGGGAGCGGAATTTCAAAGTGGCGACCGGTGAATTCCGCGCCATGATGGATGTGTCGCTGGTCAACGACGGGCCGGTGACATTTGTGCTGGAAAGTAAGTAAAGGTCACTAGGTCACCAAGACACCAGGTCACTGAGGGTTTTTGTAGTTGCTGGTGACGCGGTGACTTGGCAACTGGTGACATTTTATGAATATCATCGACACGCACACTCATTTAGATCATTTGGAAGATATTGAAGGGGCTCTGCGGCGGGCGCAGCAGGCCGGTGTTGCCGCCATTGTTGCCGTCGGCGTGGACCTGGCCGCGAATAAAAGAAATTTGGAGATCAAACGCGCGACGCAGCAGCCGAAAATTTATGTGGCCTTGGGTATTCATCCAGGGAATATCAATCCGGCAGAAGTCGCCGCAACGCTAAAATTTATCCGGGAAAATATTAAAGAAGTCGTTGCGATCGGCGAGACCGGGCTCGACTACTGGTATAAGTGGGTCAAGAAGGACGAAGCAAAAAAGCAGGAACAGCGCGCAACTTTTCAAAAACAGCTGGAACTTGCCAAAGAGTTTGATCTGCCGGTCGTGATTCACAGCCGGGGAGCCTGGCGCGATTGTTTGAGCATGACGCAGCAGGCCGGAGTGAAAAAAGCGCTCTTTCACTGGTACAGCGGGCCGGTGGATATCTTGCAGGAAATTTTGGCCGGCGGGTATTATGTGTCCACTTCACCATCGGTGGCGTATAGCCCGCAATCCCGCGAAGCGATGGCCGCGGCGCCCATTGAGCGGACCCTGATCGAGACCGATTCACCGGTGTATTACGGCGAAAAGGACAAAGGATTCCTGGCTGAACCCAAAGATGTGTTTCGAACGCTCCAGGCTTATGCGGAGTTAAAAAAAGTTCCCGAGGAGAAAGCCCTCAATATTCTTAATCAAAACGCCAAGGATTTTTTTGCGCTGCAGGATTTAAATTTGCGTTCATCATCTACCTGAGGAGAAAAATATTATGAAGAAGTTGATTGTTGGTATTTTAGCCGGGATGCTGGTGGTTGGGGGAGGGATTGGTATTTATTTCTGGATCCAACGGGCAGAATTGGCCGCGGAAGACCTCTTGCCGGAAGGCGCGGTTTTTTATGCGAATCATAAAAATGTCGCTGAAAATTTAAGAAAATTTACCATGAGTCCTTTGTGGAAAAATATCAGCAGCGTGGACATATTCTCGCTCATGGAAAAAAGCGGAGCGAGTAAGGATCAGGTCGCCCTTTATCAAAATCTTAAAGAGCAAATCATTGCGACTTCCCAGAATCTTTTGTTGGATAAATTTTTTGGCGAAGAGGTGACGGTCGCGTTTTATCCGGTCAATGCCGATAAGGTAGGACCCAAGGCTTTGGCAGAAGTCGCGAGTAGCGTTACGATCATCACGCGCCTTGAATCTGAGGCAAAATTTATTGAGTTTATTGCGCGGTTTTTGGGGACCTTCGGGCAGAAATACACCACTGAGGAAGTGCAGTATAAAAAATTTAAAATCACCAACATCGTCATCCCTGCCCTCACGGCCTTAGATGTAAAAATTTCCTATGTAAAAATCAAAGATTTTCTTGTCTTGGGGTTCAGTGATGGGGTATCCCGCCGTTCTATCGATACTTTTACCAAAGCGAAAGCGTCGCTGGCGCAGGACAAGAATTTTATTCGCGTCAAATCCAAATTCCTGGAAAATTCGCAGCTAAGCACCTATCTGGACATGGAAACGTTGATCGCAAAGGTCAAGGATTTTTCCCAGAAAAATGAGAGCCTTCTGCCGGAGGATAAGATTATGCGCCAGCAGTTGGGGCAAACCTGGGCCGCGCTGGAGGGATTCTCCAGTATGGGCTTCTCAGCGACGTACGGGGACCTGATCACCGCCAAGACCATTGTTGTGGTGGACAAAAGTAAGATGGAACCGGCGCTGCAGCAGATCTATTCTTTTGCGCCGATGAATAATGCCACGCTGGATTTTATTCCGCAAAAAAGTCTGGCTTACCAGTGGAACAATTTTTATGACATGAAATATTATTGGGCGAAGGTCAAAGAAGAACTTGCCAGGATCGCGCAAGCGCAGGAAACCGCTCCGGAATCCGCGGTCAATGAAATGGTCACTTCTCTGGAAAAAGTTCTAAAACTCAACGTGGAAAAAGATATTTTGCCGGTGCTCGGACGGGAGCAGGGCTGGATCTTTACCGATGTCAATTTTACCGGGGAATTCCCAATGCCGGAGTTGGTGTGCTTTATTAAGGTCACGGATCAGGCCAAGGCCGAAAATATTCTAATGACTTGGATCAAAGATTCGGCCCTTTTGCTGCAGACCGAGGAGTATAAGGGAGTGGGGCTGAAATATTTTTCTTTGGCAACTAAGGTGAATGTCCAACCGGCGTATTGTTTTTTGAATGATTATTTATTTGTGGCCACGGACCGCAAAATTTTACAAAGCGTGATTGATACACAGCAGAAGGCCGCCGTTTCACTGGCGACGGATGTTTCCTTTCAGGAGGTCAATCAAGGTTTGACCGCGGCCGCCAACGGGGTCTTCTTCTTCCGGTCGGATGAATTTGTAAAAAGATTGCGCCAAGTGGTGGATTGGGCCGGCAATTGGGCTGTTAAAAAATCCGAGCAGATGGAGGCTTATAAGTCCGGAACAAAGAAGCGCTGGGATGAAATGCAAAGCAGCGTGGCCGCCCGCGAAAAAGAGTTAAGAAATTCCCGTGACCGGCTCAAAATGCTTAATACAGAAAAACAAAAATTGCTTTCTCAGTCGCTGGATACCCAGGCTGCTCAGGCCAAGATTGACAGCCTGCAAGCGGATATTGCCGCTGAGGAAGGGACCTTGCAAGCTGAAAAGCAAAAGGCCGCAGACCTCGAGCAGCTTGTCGCCGGCTTTGACCAAGAAAAACCCATGAATGCGCAACTCTTAAGAGTGTATCTCGAACAAGGGTTATATCCGATTTTGAATGGGCTTGAGTCCATCCGTTCGCTTGGTGCCAAAACGCTGTTTGGGACGGATACTATTGAATCGACCATGTATATGAAAGTACAGTAAAGAAATAATCTCTTGAGCTTATATCAGAAAAAAATTCTTTTGGTGTGTCTGGTGCTGAGCATGGTTACGTTCAGCGGGTGCTCGCTTTTAAAGCTGCCGTTCCAACTGCTGAACGCGGTGTTCCAGATCCTGGATAAAATTCCCCGGCCGCCGCCCGGGGTGTTGCCTCCGCCTTACGGCTGGTTGTGATGATGTCATGAAAAATAAAATTCCGATCCACCAAATTAAAAAGCTCTTACTGATCAGCCTTATTGGGATCGTCGGCTGTTTAGCGTATTTTTTTTACGATCAGTTTATCCTGCAAAATAAAATCTTAAAACAGATCATCAGTCGGCTTGAGGCGGATTCGCGTATCGCCGAGGTTTTTGTGACGGACGTGGTCTTTAATCCTTTAACGAATCAGCATATGACCACGATAAAATTTATGGAATATGACACGCAAGGGAAGCCTTTGCCGGCAAAATATTTCACCTTCGTCGGAAATATTATTCAGTTCCAATCCTTGGTCGTGCGGTTCGCGGATAAATATGTCAGAGCCGGGGATGTCCTGCGCGGCAAAAGCGTTTATCTTTTCTGGAAAGTTTTTATTTTAGACGGTGAGCGGACCCAGGAGTATGAGATCGCCAAGCTCAATGACATTCCGCCGGGGTATAAGATCGACGGGCCGCGCCATCCTCTCGAGGACGAAATTTGGAGAAATTTTTGGGCGTATGCCTTGGACAGCAAAGCGGCGAGCCAGCACGAAATTAAAAACGCCCAGATCGAAGCGCCGGGAACGAAATTTGTGCCGGGCCTTTTATACACTTTAAAAATTGAATATGACGGCGGCATCCGGATCGATGTCACCAAGATCCCGCAGATTCTGGAAGGGGAAAAGGTCTTGGCATCGCCCTTGGCCTTATAGGAGAATCCCGATGATCCAGCAGATTGATGAGCAGCTTTTTATTTTCTTCCATCAAACGATTCAGAATAAATTCTTTGATGTTTTCTTCCGGATGGTGGAGAGTCCTTTGTGGAGCAATGCGGTGATCCTCACCTTCACGCTCATTTTCATTTTGCGAGAAAGAGATAAGCGCTTTCCGGTCATCCCGTTCGGGTTGACATTTTTGCTTCCGTTGTTCGCCAGCGGGACCTTGAAAAATTTTTTCAACCGGCCGCGGCCGTTAAACAATCCGCAGGATTTACTTCTTTCACTCCACACCGGGACAGCGTCATTTCCTTCGCAGCACGCGACAATCATTATGGCCATGGCCGTTGTCTTAAGCCAGCATTATCCGAAATATTCCTTTTGGTTTTATCTCATCGCGGGATTGGTTGGTTTTTCCCGGGTCTACTTGGGTCTGCATTATGTGACGGATGTTTTGGCCGGTTTTCTTATCGGCGGCGCCATCGGTATCGCTATCAACCGGCTGAGAATTTTTATGCCGCAATCCATTTTACAACAGCAAAATGAAAAATAAAGAAATTGCTGACCTCCTGGATCGTATCGGCGTCCTCTTAGAGATCAAAGACGACAATGTTTTTAAAATCCGGGCTTACCATAAAGCCGCCGAGAATATCGCCTCGGTGGCCGAGGACATCGCAACACTGCGCCAAGAAAATCGTTTGTCGGAAATCCCCGGCATCGGTAAGGCCATCGAAGAAAAGATTGCGGAATATTTGGATACCGGAAAGATCAAGGCGTATCAGGAATTGATCCAGGAAATTCCGGAAACGCTCCTCGATATTGTCAATATCCCGTCGATCGGCCCCAAGAAAGCAAAGTTATTTTGGGAAGAGCTGCGCATCAAGAATGTCGACGAGCTGCGTTGGGCTGCGGAAGACGGCAAACTCTTAGGTCTCCCTGGGATCAAAGAGAAGACTATTGAAAATATTTTGAGCGGTATTAAGGTGGTGCAGGCCGGGCAGGAGCGGATGAATTTGGGGGCGGCAACCCAAATTGCCGAGCAGTTTGTGGCCGCGCTTAAATCCTTACCGGAGGTGAAAGAGATCTCGGTCGCCGGGAGCCTGCGCCGCAGCCGCGAGACGATCCGCGACATTGATATCCTCGTTGATTCCACGGATCCGCAAAAGGTGATGGAAACATTCGTGTGCCTGCCGCAGGTCAAGCAGATCACCGTGCAGGGGGATACCAAATCTTCGGTCTTAACCAAAGAGAACGTGCAGGTGGACCTGCGGGTCGTGGAACCCAAATCTTTCGGCGCTGCTTTGCTCTATTTCACGGGCTCAAAAAATTTTAATGTGAAGCTTCGGCAGGTCGCGATGAAAAAAAATATGAAGGTGAATGAATACGGGATCTTTCGCGTCGCGGTCTCGGGCAAGGAAACGTGTGTCGCCAGCTGCACCGAGGAGGAATGCCTGAATGCCCTCGGGCTGGGGTACATCCCGCCGGAGCTGCGGGAAGATATCGGGGAGAGTGAGTTATTTAGCGGCCGGAAAATTCCGAAACTCATCGAGCTGAAAGATATCCGGGGCGATCTGCACGTGCATTCCACCTGGTCCGACGGGCGCAATACGATCGCCCAGATGGCCGAAACCGCCCAAAAGCTCGGTTATGAATATTTATCGATCAGCGACCATTCGCCGCGGCTGCGGGTGGCGGGCGGCGTTTCTCCGGAAAACTTGAAAAAGAAGAAAAAAGAAATTGAAGACCTTAATAGCAAGCTTAAAAATTTCCGTATCCTTTTCGGCACCGAAGTAGAAATAGACAGTGACGGGAATTTAGATTACAATGAGAAAATCTTAAGCGAATTTGATATCGTGATTGCCGCGATTCACAGCGGTTTTGAGCAAAAACAGGCGCAGTTGACCAAACGTTTGGTCAAGGCCTGCCAGAGCAAATATGTGACGGCGATCGCGCATCCCACCGGTGTCCATCTCGGCAAACGCGAGCCGTATGATATAGATTTAAAGGAAATTTGCAAAGCGGCGGTTGATACCAACACTTTCTTGGAGATCAATTCGTTCCCGGTCCGCTTGGATTTGAATTCCCATAATGTTTATTTTGCACACAGTCAAGGGGTCCAGTTCGTCATCAACAGCGATGCGCACAGTATTGACCATTTACCGTTCATGAAATTCGGCGTGGCCATTGCCCGGCGAGGCTGGTTGACGAAAGAGGATGTGCTCAATACGTTGCCCTTAAAGCAATTAGAAAAAGTTATTAAGAATAGAAACCGCTAAGCGAAGGCGAATCACAAATCCGTATCAAGTTATGTTTAAGGTCATCAACCGACAAGTTTTGGCGAACGGTGTGCGACGTTTGGACATTCTCGCCGAGCCCATCGCCCGTAAGATTCAGCCCGGGCAGTTTGTGATCGTGACCATCACGCAGCACGGTGACAAAATCTCGCTGCCGGTCGCTGAGATCGATGCCAACCGGCGGTCGCTGGTGATTATTTTTCGCGAGACCGATCTTGCGGCCCAGCCGCTGGGGCGTTTGCAGATCGATGATGAAATATTTTTGGTGGCCGGGCCTTACGGCAATGCTTTAAAGATTGAAAAATTAGGCACGGTGGCCTGCGTCGCG
>MHGP01000057.1:13235-25718 GCA_001805615.1 Omnitrophica WOR_2 bacterium RIFCSPHIGHO2_02_FULL_48_11 | reverse complement strand
AATCCCAATTGCGGCTGGCCTCTTATAAAATTTTTATGGCGACCCAGGACGGATCGTGGGAACGGCGCGGCGTACCGAGTGATGCGTTGCGTGATTTTTTGTATAAGGAAAAGATTGAAGCGGTGTACGTGGCCGGGTCAGTGGATTTGATGCAGAAAGTTGCGGAAGTGACTCTCCCGCGAAAAATTAAGACCTGGGCGCAGCTTAATCCGCCGATGCTCGATGGAACAGGGGCTTGCGGCTCTTGCCGGGTGACGGTTGACGGCCGTATCCGTTTGGCGTGCGTGGACGGACCGGTTTTTGACGCGCACGGCATTGATTTTGAAGATTATAAAATCCGTATAAACGCTTTTCAGGAGTCGGTATGGGACAACCGTCTGTCGTTATCCAGCCCCCAGAGAAACGGCTCGGCAATTTTCGGGAAGTTTCTCTCGGGTATCCTAAGAAAATAGTCGGCGACGAAGCGCAGCGCTGCCCGCAGTGTGCGGATGCGCTGTGTACCTTCGGCTGTCCGTTGGGCGTTGATATCCCGTCGTTTATCCGTCTTTTGCGCGAGGGAAAAACCGCCGAGGCCTTAAAGAAGATCAGAGAGCAGAACCCGCTGCCGGCGATCTGCGGCCGGCTTTGTCCGGCGCCGTGCGAAAAGGCCTGCATTCTGACTAAAGAAGACGCGCCGATCGGGGTTCGGGCATTGGAACGTTACGCGGCTGACGCGGGTCGGGAGCGTTTGACGGCACGGCCGCATGTCTGTAAGGGAAAAAAGATAGCTATTATCGGTTCAGGCCCGACGGGATTAACCGCTGCCGCCGAACTTGCGAAACAAGATTTTCAGGTCACGATCTTTGAAGCGATGGAAGAACCCGGCGGGCTTTTGCGTTATGGAATTCCGGAATTTCGTTTGCCGGCGGACGTGCTCAATGGAGAAATCCATTCGCTGCAAAATTTGGGGATCGAAATCAAGACCAACGCGCTTTTCAGCAAACGCGAAAACGTCAAACGCCTGTTTCAGGAAGGATTTGCGGCCATTCTCTTGACGCTGGGCGGCGGCCGTCCGGTTTTCCCGGACATGCCGGGTTTAAATTTGGGCGGGGTTTATTTTGCCCAGGAATTTTTGATGCGCGCCAGGCATTTTAAAGCGGAGCGGATCATGCGCGATCCGTATGCCACCAACATCGGCAACCGGATTGTGGTCATCGGTTCCAATCATGCGGCGCTGGATTGCGCGAGGATTGCGGCGCGTCTCGGCCGGGAGGCCACGGTTGTTTTTCCGCATATTGAAGATGAAATGAAGGCGGTGCAGCTCGAATTGCGCGAGGCCAAAGCGGAAGGCGTTAAAATCGATCCGCTCACTAAACCTTTGGCGATCGTGGGAAATGATAAGAGTTTGGCGCGGGGTGTGAAATGCCAGCATATGGATTTTGCCGATCCGCATTCCAACGGGCAATGGCAGCTCATACCGGTTGTGGAATCGGAATTTACCATCGAGGCGGATACGGTGATCGTTGCGTTGGGCCAGCAGCGTAATGAAATGATCGAAGAGCTCGTCGGGTCAGAAGGGGTCTTTGTGCCGGAACAGTCGGCCAGCACCGAGGGCAATGTGGTCAACGCCATCGCCGCGGGTAAAAAGATCGCGTTTCAGATAAGTGAGTATTTAAAAAAATAAAATGTCACAATGTCACAATGTCACAACGTTACAAGTTGTTACAAGTTTTACATGTGACTGTGTGACCATGTGACTTATGACAATATAATTATGCAACGTATCAATATCCAAAACATCTTAAGTAAGAAAAAAGCCGGTGAGAAGATCGTCATGCTCACCGCTTACGATTATCCTTTGGCGGCGATCTTGGACGAGAGCGGCATCGATATGATCCTGGTCGGTGATTCGCTGGCGAATGTGGTGCTGGGATTGGAATTTACCAAGCAGGTGGGGATGACCGAGATGCTGCATCATGCCAAGGCCGCCAACCGCGCGGTGAAGCGGGCCATGCTCGTTGGTGATATGCCGTACAATTCCTATAAAACCCCGACCCTGGCGGTCAAGAACGCCAAACGTTTTGTCAAAGAAGCCGGCTGTAATGCGGTGAAGATTGAGTGGTTCCCGGGGTGTGAAAAAATTGCCCGGGCGATTGTCAAAGCCAGGATCCCGGTCATCGGTCACGTCGGCTTGACCCCGCAGCGCGCCCAAGAGCTCGGCGGGCTTAAGGTGCAGGGCAAAGACGCGCAAGCCGCCGCAGAGATCATTCAGCAGGCTAAGCTCCTCGAGCAGGCCGGGTGTTTTAGCCTGGTCCTCGAGTGTATCCCGTCAGAGATTGCGGCCATGATCACTCAAAATTCCAAGATCCCCACGATCGGTATCGGCGCCGGGGCCGATTGCGACGGGCAAGTGCTGGTCACCTATGATCTGTTGGGATTATTCACGCGTTTTCATCCGAAATTCGTCAAGCAGTATACGGACTTGAATGCGGAGATCAAAAAAGCCGTCGGGCAATTCTTCAGTGAAGTGAAAACCGGCAAATTTCCTGATGCCGAGCACAGTTTTTCGATGCATCCGGATGAATTGGGAAAAATAAAAGGGTTATAGTTGCCCGGGGATCAGGGCTAGGAGCTATCGATGAGAATATTCACTTTGTTATTTATTTTGTTAGTATTTGCTCCTCTCGCCCAGGCGAAGGAGAGGGGGGCGGCAGCGTCGATCAATTGCCGGCAGGAACTGTCTGACCAGGATATTGAACGCGTTAAAGCCAGCCGGGATTTGCTTCAAGGGACTGATCCCCGCTCTTTGCCCAAGACACTACGTGAACTCAACCGCACCAACTGCCCGCAAATTCATGCAATCATTATGGAGGCGATCGCCCGGACTTATGTGGATATTGTCCGCGAGCAAAAGGTTGTGGAGCAAAAGAAGAAGGATTGGCTCTACAGTATGGTAAAACTCAACATGGCCTATCTGCAGTTGACCGGCGGGACCTATAAGGGCGACAATAATTCTCTGAATCGCAGTATCCGTTTCCGGTTGAAAGAATATCTGCCGGCTGGTATTCTTACTCATCCGGGATTCTTTCAGAAGGTCGATGAATTATTAGAATAGCTTTCAGCTATCAGCCGTCAGCTTTCAGAGGGCTTAAAGCTTCCCAGCAGCTGATGGCTTGACATTGCTTATTTAAATTCTTGCATTTCCAAACACTTTTCGATAAAATAAACGACCAAATTTGAATTATTCGGTGAGGGTAAGGGCAACGCTACCTGTATCGTCATTTGGTAACGGTTACATAGACCAACAACGAAACGAGTAACGTAATCCTAACCCCGTGACTAGAATTTTTAGGAGTTGTACTGTTTTGATGCAGACATCTGTCGACATGGAAAAAATCACCGCGCTGTGCAAACGGCGCGGTTTCATCTTTCAATCTTCCGAAATATACGGTGGTCTCGCCAGTGCCTGGGATTACGGCCCACTCGGCGTGGAATTGAAGCGCAACGTCAAGAACGCCTGGTGGAAATCCGTTGTGCACAGCCGCGATGATATGGTGGGCCTGGATACGAGTATTCTCATGCATCCGATGGTATGGAAGGCCTCGGGCCACACGGATAATTTTTCCGACCAAGTCGTCGATTGCAAAAAATGCAAGAAACGTTTCCGTCCCGATCAGATCGGCGGCAAGTGTCCGTCCTGCGGCGGTAAGGAATTCACCGAGGCGCGCGCTTTTAATCTCATGCTGAAAACGCATTTAGGCGCCATGGAAGACTCGAGCAGCGTCGCGTATCTTCGCCCCGAAACCGCGCAGGGGATCTTTGTGAACTTTCCCAATGTCTTGGACACAACGCACCGCCGGTTACCTTTCGGGATCGCGCAGATCGGAAAATCTTTCCGCAACGAGATAACACCCGGGAATTTTACTTTCCGCACCCGGGAATTTGAACAGATGGAGATCGAATATTTCACTCCTCCCAAGGACGCGGAGCAATGTTATCAGCAATGGATCAACGAGCGGTTTCAGTGGTATCTGGACTTAGGGATCCGGCAAGAAAATTTGCGCCGGCGCGAACACGCCAAAGATGAATTGGCGCATTATGCCGCCGGGTGCACGGACATCGAATATCAATTTCCGTTCGGCTGGTCGGAGCTCGAGGGGATCGCCAATCGCACGGATTATGACCTTAAGCAGCACGCCAAATTTTCCGGGAAAGATTTGGAATACCGCGACAACATCACCAACGAAAAGTTTTACCCTTATATCATTGAGCCTTCCGGCGGATGCGACCGGGCGACGCTGGCGTTTCTCGCCGATGCCTATCACGAAGAAGAGGTCCCGGCGGCCGCTGCGGATAAGGAGGCCAAGACGCGCGTGGTTTTGAAATTCAGCAAACAATTGGCGCCGGTCAAGGTCGCGATCTTGCCGTTGCTCAAAAAGAACGACGGGATCGTCGCCCTGGCCAAGAAGATCAAGCAGGATCTGCAAAAAGATTTGGTGTGCGTTTATGACGACACTGCCGCGATCGGCAAGCTTTACCGTCGGCAGGATGAGATCGGGACATTTTATTGCGTTACCGTGGATGTGCAGTCGCTGGAGGACAAGCAGGTGACGGTGCGCGATCGGGATACGATGAAACAGGAAAGGATCCCGGTCGACAATTTAAAGAAATATTTAATGGAACGCTTGTCAAATTAAAATACTTGTTTAGAATAGTTTTATTCATCCGCAATACGTTAAGAAAGGGTAGTAGAAATGGCAAAAAAATTTGTTTATTTTTACGGGGCCGGTAAAGCGGAAGCTAAAGGCGCCGAGTTGAGCAAAAGTGTTTTGGGCGGTAAAGGGATCGGCTTGATGGAAATGACCAGTATCGGCATTCCTGTTCCGGCCGGTTTCACCATCACGATCCAAACGTGCGAAGAATATTATAAGATCGGACGTAAACTTCCTCCGGGATTGGAAAAGGAAATCCGTGAGGCGGTCTTAAAATTAGAAAAGGTCACCGGCAAAAAATTGGGTGACCCCAATGATCCTTTGCTTGTTTCGGTCCGTTCAGGCGCGGCGCGTTCTATGCCGGGCATGTTGGAGACCATTTTGAATCTTGGCCTCAACGAAAAGAGCGTCGAAGGTTTGGCCAAAAGAACCGGTAATCCGCGTTTTGCCTATGACGCGTACCGCCGGTTTATTCAGATGTTCTCTTCAACGGCGATGGGGCTCTCTAAGCAGCCGATGGAAGATATGCTCCATGAGATGAAACATCAGATCGGTGTCAAGACCGATCCGGAAATTCCCGCCGAGAAACTCAAAGAATTATGCCGGCAATTTAAAGCTTTTTATAAAATGAATAAAGGCGAAGATTTTCCAGAAGACCCCTGGAAGCAGCTGTGGGGTGCCATCATGGCGGTCTTTAACAGCTGGGAAGCGGAAAAAGCCCAGACGTACCGCCGGGTTGAAAAGATCACTGATTTGAAAGGAACCGCGGTCAACGTGGTGCAGATGGTTTTTGGTAATAAAGGTGATAACAGCGGCACGGGCGTGTGCTTTACCCGCGACCCGAACACCGGTGAGAATATGTTTTTCGGTGATTATTTGATCAATGCCCAGGGTGAGGACGTCGTTGCCGGTATCCGTACCCCGCTAAAACTTTCCACCTTACAGCAGCAAATGCCTAAGGCGTATGATCAGCTTTGCGCCGTGCGCGCCATCCTCGAATCCTATTATAAGGAAATGCAGGACCTGGAATTTACCGTTGAAGATGAAAAACTTTACATGCTGCAATGCCGCACCGGGAAACGTTCTCCGGCGGCAGCGTTTCGTATCGCCCTGGATCATGCGACGAAACCGCTTTTGAGCAAGGCGCAGGCGGCGGATCTGGTCAAGAAAGGTTATTTGCCAAAAAAATATGCCGCACTCGCGGTTAAGTCGGTCATCACCAAAGAACAGGCAGTGAACCGTATTTCTTCAGATGATATTGAGCGCCTTTTTTACCCGGTTATCGACACAAACAAGGTTGCTCCCGGACAATTGAAGACGGCGCGCTTTGCCAGCGGCATTAATGCTGTGCCCGGAGCCGCTGCCGGTCGAGTTGTGTTCACGGCCGCGGAAGCGGAAAAGCTGGGAAAAAAGGGTGAGAATGTTATTTTGGTCCGCAAGGAAACGAGCCCCGAAGACGTCGGCGGTATGCACGCGGCTAAAGGCATTTTAACGGCGACCGGCGGAAAGACCAGCCACGCGGCGGTTGTGGCCCGTGGGTGGGGGAAGTGCTGTATCGTCGGCTGCGAGGCATTGAATATCAATTACGAATCCAAGCACATGTCGGTCAACGGCAAAACAGTTAAGCAGGGCGATTTTATTACCCTGGACGGTTCTGCCGGAGAAGTTTATATCGGAGATATGCCGCTCAAGGAACCGGAGCTGCCGGATTCTTATTACACGATCCTGAAATGGGCGGATGAATTCCGCACCATCAAGGTCCGCACCAATGCCGATACGCCTTATGATGCGGTTAACGCTATCAAGATGGGCGCAGAGGGAATTGGGTTGTGCCGGACCGAGCATATGTTCTTTGACACCGAAGAACGCCGCTTGGCCATTCAAGAGATGATCGTCGCTGAAACGCTGGACACCCGCAAAACTGCGCTGGCGAAATTATTGCCTTTTCAAACTGATGATTTTTACGGTATTTTCAAGGCCATGAACGGGTACCCGGTCACCATCCGGTTGATCGATCCGCCGCTGCATGAATTTACCCCGAAAGATGCCGCCGGTATTGAAAAACTCAGTAAAGTCACCGGTTTAGATGTGGAAAAGATCAAGCATCGCTGCGAGCAGCTGCACGAGTCAAACCCGATGTTGGGACATCGCGGTTGCCGGTTGTGTATCACTTATCCGGAAATTTTGGATATGCAGGTCACGGCGATCATTGCCGCGGCCATCAAATGCCGTAAAGAAAATATTAAAGTGTTGCCGGAGATCATGATCCCTTTAACGATGGATAAAAAAGAATTTCAAATTCTTAAAGACCAGACCCGTGCGACTGCGGAACATTTGATCAAACAAGCCGGCGTCAAGCTGTCGTACTTGGTCGGGACCATGATCGAGATCCCGCGCGCCGCGCTTTTGGCGGATCAATTGGCGGAAACCGCCGAGTTTTTCAGTTTTGGAACCAATGACCTGACCCAGATGACCCTAGGGCTTTCGCGCGATGATGCCGGTCGTTTCTTGCCGACGTATGTAGCGACGGAAAAAGACGGCGGGAAAGGGATCTTCCGCGATGACCCGTTCCAAAGTTTGGACCAGGAGGGTGTCGGCCTGCTCGTCAAATTTGGCATCGAACGCGGGCGTTCTGTACGTAAAGATCTCAAAATCGGTATCTGCGGTGAGCACGGCGGGGAAGCCGAGAGCGTGAAATTTTGCCACCGGGCCGGAATGAATTATGTGAGCTGTTCACCGTACCGTGTTCCGATCGCCCGTCTGGCCGCGGCCCAATCCGCGCTGAGTTTAAGAAATGCAGCGAAAAGTAAGGGGAAAAATAAATTAGTCAAACGGTTACGGTAACGAGGCCCGTATCGTCTCATACGCTTAACGGTAACGTCTTAGGACCAAAGGCGTAACCCAAAAACGAAACTGGTATCGTAACCCTGGCCGAAAAACGTTATTAAATTTTTTAAACTTTATGGATCCCATTAAAGCCTACCTCAAAGATGTCCGGCCTATTGCGCTTTTGACCGCGGAACAGGAATTGGACTTAGCCCGCAAAATCCAAAAGGGCGATAAAAAAGCCCGGGAGATGATGATCCGCGCGAATTTGCGTTTGGTGATCAGCATTGCCAAGCGCTACATCAACCTCGGCGTGCCTTTGAGCGATTTGATCGAGGAAGGCAATATCGGGCTCATGAAGAGCGTTGAAAAATATGACCCGGAACGGGGTTTCCGTTTTTCGACTTATGCCGCGTGGTGGATCAAGCAGGGGATCTCTCGCGCCATCATTGATCAGGGAAAAATGATCCGTGTGCCGGTGTACATGAATGAGGAAATTCTCAAGTATAAAAAAGTCACGGAATCTCTGACGCATAAATTGAAACGCAAGCCGCGCATGAATGAGATCGCCAAAAGACTGCAAGTCACGATAGAGAAAGTGCGGGAGCTGGAGAATTCCATTGCCAAGATGTCGAGCCTGGACGCGCCCATCGGCGAAGAAGGCGACGGCCAGATCCGCGACATCATCGAAGACCAGTCCATGGTCGCGCCCGACGAAGAATTGGAGACATTTTTTAACAAAGAGCGGGCGATGGGTTTTTTGCAGATCCTCAATGAGCGGGAAAAGAAGATCCTGGATATGCGTTATGGTTTGACCGACGGCAATACGCATACCTTGGCGGAGATCGCGCGGGTCATGGGGGTTTCGCGGGAGCGGGTGAGACAGCTGGAAGCGGCCACCATCAAAAAGATCCGCAATGTCATTAAACAAAAAGAACGTATTCAAGATATTGATAATCAGGGTCAGGCCGAAGCGGTCCAGGTTAAACCGGCCAATAAGCTGCCCGGCGGACTGATATTGCGGCGGGCGAAACGGATCTCCCCCGCGAAGTAGATTTTTTAAAGAAGGACGACTTTTCGTGCAGGCTGTCAAAAGAAAAAAAACCTTTGTCCTCGTCGTTCCCCGTTTTGAAGATATTCTGCATGCCTATTATGCCGGTGAGATCATCAAAGGCGCCAGTCTCGCGGCCAGCCGTTTAAAGATCGATATCCTCATTCACATCACCGACCGCTCGGACCATCGCGGGTGGTTGGATTCCAGCCTTTTGGACCCGTTGTATATCCATGGGATCATTTTTGCGGATATCGACAATGATCTAAGTGTCGTTAAAAAGACCATCAATCACCGGATTCCGTGCCTGGTGCTCAACAACATGCTGCGTGAGCCGATCAATTGCATCGCGGTGGACAATAAAAAGATCGCCGTTGATATTGTGGATTATCTGGTCGAATTGGGTCATGCCAAAATTGCCACGATCGCCGGTGATTTGACCACCCAGGCCGGGCAGTGGCGTTTGGATGGATTCAAAGAGGCCATGGAAAAGCATGATCTGAAAATTCCCAAGGATTACATTGTGCAGGGGGATTTTTTGCGTACCCCGGCGCGCAAAGCCGCTGAGAAATTGTTAAAACTCAAAGACCGCCCGACGGCGATATTCGCGGCCTCGGATGTCATGGCGCTCGAGGTGCTGGATGTGGCCAAAGGGAATGCTTTGAAAGTTCCCGACGATTTATCGGTGATTGGTTTTGATGATAATCCTTTAAACAAGACAAGTTCCGTGCGGCTCTCGACGGTAGCTCAACCGTTGATTGAAATGGGCCGCCTGGGTGTTGAGAATTTACATCAAATTAGTTTAGGCAAGGCGCGCCTTCCGGTCAAGATTGTTCTTCCGACCAAATTGATCAAGCGGCAGTCGACCAAAGCGGTGCAGGCCAACCATTAATTTTTAAGAGGAGTTTTCTATGGCGAATAAAATCGAAGCAAAAAAAGTTAAGAAGAGCGATCTAAAAAGTTATGTCCGGGACATTCCGGATTTCCCCAAAAAGGGGATTATTTTTAAGGACATCACGCCGCTTTTGCGTGACAAGGATGCGTTTAAAAAAACAATTAATATTTTAGCCGGGAAATTCAAGAAAGAAAATATCGAACAGATCGTGGCGGTTGAATCGCGGGGGTTCATTTTTGGCGCGGCGCTGGCCTATAAATTAGGCACCGGCTTTGTGCCCATTCGTAAGAAGGGGAAATTGCCTTACAAGACACAAAGCATTACCTACCAGCTGGAATACGGGAGCGATACCCTGGAAGTCCACGAGGACGCCCTGCAGCCCGGGGCACGCGTTCTGGTGGTCGATGATGTCTTGGCGACCGGCGGAACGGTACGGGCGGTCTGTGACCTGCTTAAGCAGCAAAAAGTCAATATTGTGGGCGTGACTTTTCTGATCGAGTTACGGTTTTTGAAGGGAAACAGCCGGCTCAAAGATGTGCCGCTTTATTCGATTTTGAAGTATTAGAGATAAACCTGTATTAAACTCCATTTCAATTTAAAAACCTTGCCAGCCTTAATTCTGCGCCTGCCCCTGCTCAAGCAGGGACTGGCGCAGATTTTTCTGAAAATAAGCATAAGGTAATCTGCGCCTGTAGCTCAATTGGATAGAGCGAGGCTCTCCTAAGGCCTAGGTTGACCGTTCGATTCGGTCCAGGCGCATATTTATAAATAAAAAAATGTGAAAAAATGTGAAAAAGGCTATTGCGTTATTATTTTTTATGTGGTATACAATAATCATGAGAATTTTCATAAAAAGATTATTTGCTTTCCCCCCAATCTTTTTTTTAATTTTTTCTTTTCTCAGTTGTTGCTGTTTCTTGGGACATGCTGAGGCGGGGATTTCGCGGCAGGTTGCGGAAAAATCTCAAGTCCCTTCCCCTCATAGTAATAGTCATTGTGATTCCGGCGATTCTCAAGATGATCACTCTGCTCCGAATGATCAATGCGAGTGCCCGAAATTGCAGGGCGTTTTAGTTCAGGGTTCGGATGCTTTCAAAACAGCAGATATTGCTTTATCTTCCTTCAGCCACCAGATTATCTTAGACAAAATATTTTTAGTTTTTGTCCTGGATAGTCATAGTTTACTCGCCGGACCTTCGCCGCAATCTTTGGTATCTTCGGTTCCTCTTTATATTAAAAATCCTACGTTACGCATCTAATCTATTTTCCCCATCAGAAGTTCCCTTTTTTTGTTCAGCATTTCTTTTTTTATTTTAAAATAATTTTTTATAAAAACTTAGAACAAAGTCCCGCCTTGGCGGGACAAGGAGCCAGAGATGAAATCCAAATTAATTACTTTAAGCATGGTTGTTTTGATGAGTGGTACACCATATGTTTTTGCCAATGAAGGGCAGGATCATGGCGCTGGCCAGGGCCCTGTGATGGGACATGAAGGAATGATGGACCAGACAATGGGTGAAACAGCGGCAAAGGCCGTTGAGGTTGGGAATAAGATTTGCCCTGTTTCGGGGAATCCGGCCGGTGACGGTAAAATGGGCGAAGCAGTTAAATATGAATACAATGGAAAAATATACAATTTGTGCTGTAAAATGTGCGTTAAGGATTTCAAAAAGGATCCTGAAAAATACAGCAAGATTGCTGAAGAAGAAGTGAAAAAGCCTTCAGAACAAGGGGAGAATGAAGAACACCATGATCATGGCCATCATTAAATTGTGAGAGAGGCGGTTATGCCGGATTTTTTACAGCTGGTCCATCCCAAGGTCGTTCATTTTCCCGTGGCCCTTTTTATGACGGCCTTGGGATTGGATCTCGCCGGTCTGATTTTCAAGAGAGAAAGTTTCCATAAAACTGCCGTGCAGATTTATGTCATTGCGGCTTTAATGACGCCCTTGGTTGTCCGCACGGGAATTTGGGAAGCGGCAAGGCTTCATTTGAATCATCCCGTGTTGGAGAAGCATCGTATGTTCGCGCTCTGGACAATGTGGGCTTCTTTAATGTCCTTGCCTGTTTTATGGTTTATTAAAAAGAAGTCGCAAAAGTTCTTTCGCGTGTTTTTTGTAATTTTTTTAATTGTGACCGCCGGTCTTGTGACTGTGGCTGGGCATAATGGAGGAAGGATGGTTTATGAATATGGTGTGGGTGTCGAACCATAAGGAGGTTTTCAATGCTGGGAAGAGACCCTGTTTGCGGGATGATAGGTAAGGAAGATTTTCAATATGAATACAACGGGAGAATATTTTATTTCTGTTCTCGTTACTGTGAGAATAAGTTTAAGTCTTCTCCGGAGAAATATTTTGAAAAGCACTTCGCCGCTGAATTTATTTCCTTGGAAAATAAGGAAAGAAGCATAGCCTATTTTTCAATGGAAATCGGTATTGACACCCGGATACCAACGTATAGCGGCGGACTCGGAATTCTGGCGGGTGATACCATAAAATCATGCGCTGACCTCAAAGTCCCGATGGTCGCCGTCACTTTTCTTTATGAAAATGGTTATTTTTATCAGAAACTGGACGCGCAAGGAAACCAGCAAGAACTTCCTGTCCAATGGAATCGTGCAGATTTTTTAAAGTTACTCCCGCAGAAAGTCAGCGTGCAAATAGAGAACAGAACAGTGGTTATCCAAGCCTGGCAATATGATGTTTTGGGTTTAACCGGCTCTTCGGTACCTATTATATTTTTGGATACGGATCTTGAAGAAAATTCTGAATACGACAGGGGACTTAATGATTATCTTTACGGTGGTGACGAAAAATACCGGTTAGCCCAAGAGATCATTTTAGGGATGGGGGGAGTACGGATACTTAATGCGTTGGGCTATACAGGCATTAAAAAGTATCATATGAATGAAGGGCATGCCAGCTTATTAACCTTGGAATTACTCAACGAACGGAAGAGTGAAAAAGAACCGGTCGGAGATTTTGAGGCGATCAGAGAGCTTTGTGTCTTCACAACGCATA
>MHGP01000057.1:0-13228 GCA_001805615.1 Omnitrophica WOR_2 bacterium RIFCSPHIGHO2_02_FULL_48_11 | reverse complement strand
GCCGGTCATGACCGTTTTTCCTATGATTTAGTGAGAAGCTTTTTAGGCGAATTTGTTCCTTTTGATATTTTAAAAATGCTGGCGGGAGAAGAGCGGCTCAATATGACTTTACTTGCTCTCAATTTAAGTAAATATGTCAATGGAGTAGCCAAAAAACACGGAGAAATATCGAAGACGATGTTTCCTGGCTACCCGATAGATTCCATTACCAATGGTGTCCATTCCAACACGTGGACTTGTGATAGCTTTAAGAGATTGTACGATCAATATATTCCCGGGTGGCAAAATGACCCTTTTAGCTTAAGATCGGCGTTAAGTATTCCTAAGAATGACATCTGGGCGGCGCACGCCGACGCAAAGAAAAAACTTATCGATCACCTTAATGAAGAAACAAACACCGGATTGAGTTATGAGGCATTCACTCTCGGGTTTGCCAGACGTGCCGCTCTTTACAAAAGAGCCGATTTGATTTTCTCCGATATCAATAGACTGGCGCACATCTCAAACAACGTCGGTAAGATACAATTGGTTTTTGCCGGCAAGGCCCATCCTAGAGATGGGCAGGGCAAGGAAGTGATTAAAAAAATATTTTCTAATATTGCGCAATTAAAAGATCGAATCAAGATTGTTTATTTAGAGAACTACGATATTGAACTTGCCAAGTTACTTACCGCCGGCGTAGATCTTTGGCTCAACACACCGCAAAGACCTAATGAGGCTTCCGGAACTTCCGGCATGAAGGCAACGCATAATGGGGTGCCGAATTTTAGCGTCTTGGATGGCTGGTGGATTGAGGGATGTATCGAGGGTATCACGGGATGGTCAATTGGATCAGCGTCAGGCAATATTACGGATGACAGTAAAAATGATGCACAGAATTTATATGAAAAATTAGAGAAAGTGATTGTCCCCTTGTTCTATAATAACCATGATAAGTGGATTGCGATCATGCAGCACTCTATCGCCATGAATGCGTCTTTTTTTAATACACATCGCATGGTTCAACAGTATGCTTTAAACGCGTATTTGTTTTAACGTTAAAGGAGATGATATGCTTAACCGCTTTAACAAAAATTATTTAGTGTTTTTTCTTTTTAATATGATGTTCCTTTTTTCTTTTCAGCTGACTTTCGCCCAAGAAGCGAAACAGCAAGCTGTTGCCTTGGAAGATATTATAAGGGAAGCTTTAGCTAATAATCGGGAATTACAAGCGGCGCGGGAAGAACTGCAGGCCGCCAGGCACAGAGTCCCACAAGCTTCCGCTCTGCCGGATCCGACGCTCGGGTATGCGGTCATGGGGCCTGACCTTGAAACTCGATTAGGACCGCAAGAAGGTATTTATGAATTTGAACAAATGGTGCCTTTCCCGGGGAAACTTTTAGAGAAACGAAAGATGGCCGCCGCCGAAGCAGAAGCGGCTTCAGCAAAATTAAAATTCGCCGAGCGCGAGGTGATCTTTAAAGTGTCAGAAGTTTATTATGATTTGTATACCTTAGATGCAACGTTACGGGTGGTTGAGGAAGTAAAGCAAACGCTGAAAAAGTTTGAATCGATCGCTTCCGCCCGCTATAGCAGCCGGAAAGGGGAACAAAGGGATGTGGCCAAGGCCCAGGTTGAGGTGTCGGAAACCCTGGAGAGAATTTATATGCTGAATCAGCAGAGGGAAAGCCTGGCGGCGATGCTCAATGCCCTTTTGAACCGAAGACCGCCCGGGTCATTTGCAGAATTGAGATTCTCAGAATTGCCGGTGTTGTCTTTTTCTCTCGAAGATTTACTTCAGAAAGCCAGAAAAAACCGTCCCGAACTGCTTGAGGCAGTGGCTATGCGGAAAAGGGAACAACATGCCAACGCCTTGGCCAAATATGAGTATGCTCCAGATATTTCGATTGGTTTTCAATACACAAAAATTGGCGAAGGTATGACGAGTGAACCTGATGACGGTAAAGACGCGTGGATGATCCCTCTTAAAGTCACTTTCCCTTTATGGCAAAATCGGATCGCGCCGGCCGTTCAGGAAGCGAAACGAAATCTTAAAGCGGTCGAGGCCAAGCTCGAGCAGGCGGAAAATTTTACAGATTACGAAATTAAGAATGCCTATTATCGCTTTACTTCCGCGAAAAAGATCAGTGAACTTTACCAGAATGCCCTTATCCCTGAAGCGGAGTTGGCCTTTCGTTCGGATCAGGCAGGTTACGAGGGCGGGAAGACAGATATCCTTAATTTAATTGACAGTGAACGTGTTTATCTGAACGCGAAGATTTCCTATTATCAGGCTTTGAATGAAACATTAAAGAATTTTGCGGTCATGGAACGGATCACTGGAACGGAGTTATCAAAAGAAGAGGGAGAGGAAGGAGCCGGTCATGAAAAATAAAAAAATTCTTATTTTCCTGATCCTTATCGTTGCTGTTGTCGGCGGGCTGAGCTATGTTATCCGCCATCAGGGAAAAGGGGCGCGCCAACCGGAGGTTTATTATTGTCCGATGCATCCTACTTATACGAGTGACCGTCCCGGCACCTGTCCGATCTGCAATATGAATCTGGTCAAAAAAGAAATCACGCCTCAGATGCCGGAGGCCCGGCAAGGAGATAAGCAGCAGCGCGATATTTGCCTTATGCATGACTGCCATAAAAAATTAGGCGGCAAACCGTGTCCAATGATGGTCGTTGCCAAAGAAGGGGAAACCGTGACCTGTCCGATCTGTGGAACTTATATCGTTAAAGGTGGAAAATTGGCCGCAAATAAGCTTCTCTATTGGACGGATCCGATGATCCCCGGTTATAAATCCGATAAGCCCGGCAAATCTCCGATGGGGATGGACTTGGTCCCTGTTTATGAGGAAGAGTTTGCTGCGCCTTCATCGGCATCCGTTCCTGAAGGTTATGCGCAGATTATGTTGAGCTCTCAGAAACAGCAATTGATCGGTATTAAAACAGCACCGGTGGAAAAGAAGAAGTTGATCAAAACGATCCGTACCGTTGGGACGATCGCCCATGACCCGGAACTTTATCAAGCCCAGACCGAGTATATCCAGGCGATCCAGGCTTGGGAGCGGGCTAAGCAAAGCAACATTCCAGAAATTATAGAGCAATCCCAAAAGCTGGCTGAGTCTTCGCGTATTCGGCTCCGCCATATGGGGCTTAATGAAGAACTGATCAAGGAGATATCCACTTGGAAAGAGGCGGAACACAGCCTGCTGTACGCTAGTCCCGGCGAACCGGTTTGGGTCTATGCCAAGGTCTATGAATACGAGCTGCCGTTAATCCGTGATGGACAAAAATTAAAAGTTGAAGTCCCCGCGAATCCAGGTTATGTCTTTGAAGGTATTCTCCGATCGGTGGATCAGATGGTTGACCAGGAAACCCGCACGGTACGGATCCGCGCTCAAGTGCAGGATCCCGGGGGGCAGCTTAAGCCTGACATGTTCGTCAATGTGACGATTGAAGTTGATCTCGGTGAGGTCTTGGCGGTCCCCGAAGAAGCGGTTTTTGATACCGGTACCAAAAAGATTGTTTTTCTCGATAATGGTCAGGGAGTGTTCGAACCGCGTGACGTTGTTTTAAGCGCCAAGGTAGATAATTTTTATGAACTCAAAAGCGGTCTTCAGGAAGGGGATCGCATTGTGACCAGCGGAAACTTTTTGATCGATTCCGAAAGCCGGTTGAAGGCTGCCCTGGAAGGGATGGGAGCCGGCGGAGGAGGGCATCAACATGGACAATAACATGCATGTCCGAAAAGAAGGTTTTGCGGAAAAGGTTATCGAGTTTTCCGCTAGGAATAAATTCATTGTTCTTGTTTTTGTAGCGGCGATGATGATTGGAGCGGTTTGGTCGCTAAAAAACATACCGCTCGATGCGATCCCGGATCTGTCTGACACGCAGGTCATCATTTATTCCCGATGGGACAGAAGCCCCGATATTATTGAGGACCAGGTTACCTATCCTATTGTCACTGCCATGCTGGGAGCGCCCAATGTTAAAGCGATCCGCGGATTTTCCGATTTCGGCTTTTCCTATGTGTATGTGATTTTTAAAGACGGTACGGATATTTATTGGGCGCGCAGCCGGACTCTGGAATATTTAAGCAAGATCATTCCCCGCCTGCCAGACGGAGTGCGTACCGAACTGGGGCCCGATGCCACCGGTGTGGGGTGGGTTTTTCAATATGCCTTGGTCGATAAATCCGGAAAAAATTCTTTGCAAGACTTACGGTCCTTCCAGGATTGGTATTTACGCTATCATCTGCAAAGCGTTCCCGGTGTGGCAGAGGTGGCTTCCATCGGCGGGTTTGTCAAGCAGTACCAGATCACGATCGACCCTAACCGTCTTTTGGCTTATAACATTCCGATCACAATGGTTATCGAGGCTATCCGTAAAGGGAATCAGGAAGTGGGCGGCCGGCTTTTGGAGTTTTCCGGCGCCGAGTATATGATCCGCGGCCGCGGGTATGCCAAATCCGTCATCGATTTTGAGAATATCGTTGTGGGAGTGGACAAAAACGGTACGCCCATTCTGGTGAAACATCTGGGGGCCGTGGCCATTGGACCGGAGATTCGCCGCGGCCTGGCCGATCTCGACGGGGAAGGGGATGTCGTCGGGGGAACGGTCATTATGCGTTTCGGCGAAAACGCCCTCAATGTCATCAACCGCGTCAAAGCTAAAATAAAGGAGATCGAACCGACTCTGCCGGAAGGGGTGGAAATTAAGGTTACTTATGACCGTTCGGAATTGATCCTCAAGGCGATCGAGACCCTCAAACATCAGTTGATTGAGGAAATGATTATTGTGAGTATCATTATTATTATTTTTCTCTGGCATTTTCCTTCCGCCTTTGTGCCGATCGTGACGATCCCCATCGCTGTTTTGCTTTCCTTTATTCCCTTTTATGGGTTGAAATTGACCTCGAACATCATGTCGCTTTCGGGTATTGCGATTTCGATCGGTGTGCTGGTGGACGGCGCTATTGTGATGGTCGAAAATGCGTATAAACGTATGGAAGAATGGAACATAAACGGGCGCAAAGGAGATTATCACGCCGTTTTGCTCAAGGCCATTAAGGAAATTGGGCCGTCCGTCTTTTTTTCGCTGCTGGTGATCGCGGTTGCCTTTATGCCGATTTTTACTTTGATCGACCAGGAGGGCCGGCTTTTTAAACCTCTGGCCTGGGCGAAAAATTTAGCGATGGCGATTGCCGCGATTTTGGCCATCACTTTGGACCCGGCCATACGGATGCTTTTTGTCCGTATGGAGCCCTTTAAATTTCGCCGGCCTTGGGCCTCAAAAGCGGCCAACACTCTTCTGGTCGGGACGTATTATCCCGAGGAGAAACACCCGATCAGTAAAGTTTTGTTCCGTATTTATGAACCGGCCTGCCGTTTTGTCCTCAAACACCGCAAGGGAACCATCATCACCGCGCTGATCCTGGTTCTGACCACGATCCCGGTTTATTTAAAATTAGGATCGGAATTCATGCCGCCTTTATGGGAAGGGTCGATCCTCTATATGCCGACGACATTACCCGGCATTTCGGTGACCGAAGCCCAAAAGCTTATGCAGACGCAGGATCGGATTTTAAAAAGTTTTCCTGAAGTCGAGAGCGTTTTCGGCAAGGCCGGCCGCATGGAAAGTTCGACCGACCCGGCGCCGTTTTCCATGATGGAGACAACGATCGTGTTAAAACCCGAGGATCAGTGGAGGAAGACCAAGCGCTGGTATTCCTGGTTGCCGGATGTGCTGGAAGACCCGTTCCGCCGCTTTTGGCCGGATCATATAGCGCATGAAGATCTGATCGATGAGATGGAAGCGGCCTTGAAGATCCCGGGAACTACAAATGCCTGGACCATGCCTATCAAGGCGCGTATCGATATGTTGTCGACGGGTGTGCGTACGCCCATCGGCATAAAAGTTTTGGGGTCGGATCTGAAAAAAGTGGAAGAGATCGGAACGCATCTTGAAATGATATTGAAGGATATTCGCGGAACAAGAAGCGTCTTCGCCGAACGGACCGCCGGGGGGTATTTTCTGGATTTTGACCTCAAACGCGAAGAGCTGGCCCGGTACGGCCTAAGCGTGGAAGATGCCCAGATGGTCATTCTCTCGGCCATTGGAGGCGAAAATGTTTCGACCACTATTGAGGGCCGGGAACGTTATCCCGTGAATGTCCGTTATCCCCGGGAATTGAGGGATGATGTGGAAAAACTTAAACGAGTCCTGGTCCCTACTCCATCGGGACAGCATATTCCCTTGGCCCAGATCGCCGACATTGTGTTACGTACCGGTCCGGCCATGATCCGCAACGAAAACGGCCTTTTGGCCGGGTACGTGTATGTTGATATGGCTGACCGGGATATCGGCACGTACGTTGAAGAAGCGAAAAAGATCGTGGCCAAGGAACTCAAAATGCCTCAGGGGTATGCCTTGATTTGGAGCGGCCAGTATGAAAATATGTTGCGGGTGAAAGAGCGGTTAAAAGTCGTTTTGCCTCTGACGATCTTCATTATTTGTATCCTTCTTTATATGAATACAAAATCGTTGGTTAAAACGGGGATCGTGCTTTTGGCCGTGCCGTTCTCTTTGATCGGAGCTGTTTGGTTATTATGGATCCTGGGCTACCACGTTTCTATTGCGGTCTGGGTCGGGATGATCGCCTTGATGGGCCTGGACGCTGAAACTGGTGTGTTTATGCTGCTTTTCCTGGATTTATCCTATCAAGATGCTGTTCGTAAAGGGAAGATGAAAACCGAAAATGATTTAACGGAGGCTATCGTTCACGGCGCGGTCAAGCGCGTCCGCCCTAAAATGATGACGGTCATGGCAGCCTTTATGGGGCTTCTTCCTATTATGTGGGCGACCGGGATCGGCGCCGACATGATGAAACGGATCGCCGCACCTATGGTTGGCGGGTTGTTTTCGTCATTTATTTTGGAATTATTGGTATACCCGGTCATTTATTTTATCTGGAAGTGGAATTATGAGATGAAAAAAGGCAAGGCAGCGTGGATCAATAACCCGGCGGTGTAACCGGCTATGGTCAATATTCTTCGACTCCCCCGGCGGATTCAAGATCATCACCGATTTCATACGGGCCAGGGATAAACGCAAGTTGCTTTGGGGTATTTCTATATTTACGTTTTTTCTTTCTTCGGTTTTAGACAATTTGACGATGGCGATCGTTATGGTTTTATTGCTGCACCGGTTAATCCCTGATAGAGAGGTCATTTATCACAGTGTCCAATTTTCGTCTTAATAAAAGTTTTTTAAAAAAATTTCTTGACAAGATAAAAAATTTGTTGTAAATTTACTTCTGTTACGAACATAAAAGTTTTGCATATTTGTAACGAAAAATTTTTTAGGCATTGGCGTCTTTAAAATTTAAATTTTGTAGAGCAGCGTTAGTTCAACAGCACGGGCGAAGAAGTCCTCTAAAAACCAAATTGGGTTTTAGAGGATTTTTTTTGGAGATTGAGAAGCTGCCGCGCAGGCCAATGACGGTTTGTGACCAGTGTCTCCAGGGGCAACAAAACTATTAACAACTAGTATTTGTAGGAAAGGAGAAATTTCATGGGGAAGAATTTAAAAAAGGCGTTTATTACTAATCTGGGAATCCTAACCATAGTTTTTGTCGTCATCCTAGGTTTTCACAAGTCTTGTTTTGGGTCAGACTCTGGAGATGCGAAGGATGAAATGAATCAAAAACTCATTCAAAGAATCGAGCAACTTGAGAAAAAAATTGAGGATCTTACTGGGGCCCAAGAAAAACCAGTCGTAACTGTGCCTGATGAAATAGTGAGAGGAAAAGTAGAGGCAATCTTAATGGAAAAAGAAGGACATGGCGGTTTCATGCAGATGCCTAAAATAAGAGGCTTTATTGATACCACCTACAACTATAATTTTAATAAACCAGCCAGTCAGACCACTAAATTGGGGACACCTGGGACAACAACAGCCGGGAGCAATCTTTCCAGCTATGTTACCAAGGCCAATGATATCACTTTTAATACAGCCCATATTGCTTTCAATGGTCTTTTAAAAGAGGGGATTGGTTACACCATTGAAGTGGATGCTGGTTCAGATGCCAATGTGAATACACCGACGAGCGGTTCAGGATCAGCCGACGACTTCGATCTTCAAGAGGCTTATTTAACCGCGTCTCTTTTTGATACGGGCGTCAATTTAAAAGTTGGTAAATTTGTTACCTTGGAAGGTATTGAAGTCATTGAATCTCCTCTTAATCCTACCATCAGCCGTGGCTATTTGTATGGTCTGGCCGAACCGTTTACTCACGTAGGATTTTTGCTTTCTCGGGAACTTCCCATTAAAGGTTTGGAATTGAGGGCAGGGCTCGTGAATGGCTGGGATGTTCTTTCGGACAATAATGACAGAAAGACATTTTTAGGTGGACTCGGTATTAATTATGGAGATCTCGCCACGGGAGGTTTGTCTGTTTATTATGGTCCAGAACAGGCGAACAATGGCAAGAATGATCGTACCAGTATCGATTTAACCGTTTTTACAAAACCGATGCCTAAACTTACTATTGGCCTTCAAGGTAATTGGGGCCGAGAAGACGGAATCGGCTCAGGGACCGATCATTGGCAAGGCTATGGGGTCCAGCCTGTTTACCAGCTTACTGATAAATTTTCTTTGGCTGGTCGTGTTGAATATATGAAAAATAAAGGCGGTAGTCGTTTTGGTAATAGCGGCGGAGAAATTACCAATTTCGCAATAACCCCTGGCTACAAATTAAATGATAGCACAACCGCTAGGGTCGAATATCGTCATGATATGGGGAACAAGGACTTCTTTGAGGGAGAAAATGGAGGTGTATTTGATAAAGATAGCGCAAATCAATTATTAGCGGAGGTCTTTTATACATTTTAGTAAATAAATTTTCTAATGGGAAATTGTATTGTGTTAGATAGGTAAATTATCTATAAATATTTACTTATTGTATAGGCGTATCTTTCTGTCGGGAGGTAAGGTCAAAGGCATAACAAAACCATCCCCTCAGAAAGATACGCCTATTTTTATTGTTCACCCTGGGGGCAAGTGCGCCAGTACTTCGTTTTTAGGGGGTGCAGGCGCACTTTTCCTCGTATATTTTTATAAATAGGGTGATTTATTGAGGTTAAGGGAAAAAACAGGCATAGGAAATTTTTTTTAAAAAAACTTGACACCCCTACCTAGCCATGTAAAAATACCACACTTACCTAACCCCTGTGATGATTTCAGTCTGACCAAGAAAGGAGGGAGGAAAATTTAAGCGGTCACGAGTCATCAAATAGCAGGTCTATTACACGAAATAATCTAGGAAAACTAGACCATATAGAGAAAAGTTCTTAACTTTTTGGAGGAATAAAATGAGAAAAACGTTACTTATAGCAATGTTAGCAGTCGTTCTTTTGGCTGCTCCGGCATTCGCTAGTGTCCAGAACATCAAATTGAGCGGTGATATTACCTCTCAATATGTGGTTCGGGATCAGTTCGATCTGGGCAGTTCAGTTACTAACGATTATGATCAAAACTTCTTCTTAACTCAAACTCGCCTTAATGTGGCGGCTGACCTCACGGACAATGTCCAAGCGGTCGTCGGACTCATTAATGAAAGAGCTTGGGGTACAGAAGATGAAAACATTAACGGCAGTGCCTCTAGTCAAGTCGGAAACACTGATGTCCAACTCAACGTGGCTTATGTTACGTTGCGCGAGATGCTCTATTCTCCGTTAACGGTTGTGGTTGGTCGTCAAAACTTCAAATATGGCAACAGCTTTATCATGGACTCAGCCGGTACCAATAACACGATTGCTGGTGGTACTGGGTTAACGGGTGTTGCCAATGATTTGACAGTTAGACGCGCTTTAGATGCGGTTCGTTTGATCTTCGATTATAATCCTTTGACCTTAGAGTTCTTCGCTTCTAAAGTTGACTCCAATAATGCAGGCGGCTTCAATCCTAACTCGGATGATGTCGATCTCTACGGAGCCAATGCCACCTATAAATTAGGTGACAAGTGGGACACTACGGCTGAAGGTTATTTGTTCATCAAGCATGACAACAGCGCCGCTGGGACAACAACAACTGGTCTTAAAGCCGACAGTCTCTATGTTCCGGGCCTTCGCGCCAGCACGAACCCGATCAAAGGGTTAAACGTGCAGGGTGAAATTGCTTGGCAAAAAGGTAACAAAGCTGATGTTGGCGTTGGAGCTTCTGGAGGCAATGATAACGTTGCTCGTGATGCAATCGGCGGGCAATTTATTGCCAACTACATGTTACCGTTTGAGCAAATTGCTCAGTATAGCCCGGTGGTTACCGGTGTTTATACGTATGTCTCAGGTGATAAAGATCCGAACAATCCTGGTGTTACTAGTAATAAGGGTGAACACCAGAGTGATTGGAAAGCTTGGGATCCGATGTTCGAAAATCAAGCAGGTGGAACTATTTATAACTCCTTGTTTGATTTAAGCAATGTGCACATCGCCTTGCTTTCTGCGCAAGCAAAACCAATGGAAGATGTGACGGCCAAGCTAAGTTGGACTGGTATTTGGCTTGCTAGACAAATTGATACCCCGGACCCGAATCAAGTTGCTAATTTCACGCAGCGTCTCCCGGGCACGGCGGCTGGCACCATCACTCAAAAAGTTACCTCCAACAAGAGTGCTGGCTTTGAGATTGATGGTGATGTGACGTATGATTATACGGAAGATGTCCAGTTAGGATTGAGCGCAGGTTCATTCTATCCTGGCGACCTCTTCTTCATCGCTGATGAAGCGGCTCATCAAGTCATTGGTAAAGCTGCTGTAAAATTCTAATCGCTTTTTTAAAAGCGGTTTGATGCAAAAAGCCCTCGGCAAACACTGCCGGGGGCTTTTTGTTTGCTATAAGAGTGATTTTGCGGAGTGCGGCGGCATGAGGATGTTAAAAGAATAAAATCCCGTCGATAAAAAGATTTATTTCATATGAAAATTTTTAAAATTATTCTTTCCATTCATTATTTATTTGTTATGATAACTAATATAAAGAAAAAAAATAAAAAATATCGAAAGCAGTTGTTGCATGACGCGTGATGAAATTTACGATCATTTAGCTCAAGTTTATCTTGGGAAAAGAAATAAAGCAGAGACAAAGAAGAAGCAGCAGTTTAACGCCTGGCTCGTTATCAATATTGTCATTGCCTTTATCATCTTGGCGAGCACGTTTTATGGGCTGTCTGCCTTCTTAACCCGACGGACCGAGTCGCTGCACCGCAGCGTGATCTTTGCTCTTAATAACGGTCCTATCCGCGTTGCTTACAATTTGAACGAACCGTATCCGTCGGTCAAGAGTTTTGCGCTGTCGATCCCCGAGGTCAGTTTGGCAAAATACAATGCCTTCAATTTTTCGATCCGCGGTCTGGACGAAGGATATCCCGGAGTCGTCAAAATCGTGGTACGCAATGACAAAAATGAAACATCTTCTTATTTTGTGCATGGTGTCAAGCTCCAATGGCAGCGTCTTTCCATCCCGTTTTCGGAATTCAAAAAAATTACTGATTGGACCCGTGTGACCGATGTGGAATTTGTTTTTGAGGCCTGGAATGTCGAGAAGAAAAAAGGGATTGTTTTAATTGACGATGTGTGTTTTTCCAGTTGATGACGTGTTCCAATAAAAAAATATTAATTCTCACTGTGAAAAGGGAGGCTGATAAAAATGGGAGTCATCTCAATAGCAAATCAAAAAGGCGGTTGCGGCAAAACAACAACTGCTATTAATCTCGCTTCAGCATTATCTTTGAATGGAAAGAAAATACTTTTGATCGACATCGATCCTCAGGCCCACGCCACATTGGGGTTGGATATCGACGGCCGCGACAGTATTTATAACGTGATCTCGAAGTTGACCCCGCGGAAGCTGCGGATCGAAAATATCATCAAAAAAGTGGAAGACGGGTTCGATATCGTCCCTTCCAATATTTTGGTGGGGACTTTGGAACAGGAATTAGCCGATGAGATCGGCCGTGAACTCAAGCTCAGTGAAATCATTGCTCCTCTTAAAAAGCAATACGATTATATTTTGATCGATTGCCCGCCCAGTTTAGGTTTTTTGACCGTCAATTCGCTCCGCGCCAGCGAGGAAGTGATTATTCCGGTCGAGACAAGCCGTTTTTCCGTCCAGGGTGTCGACCATCTGATGGACATTGTGAAGTTGATCAAAGACCGTTTAAATCATCCCATCCTCTGCAAATTATTGATCACCATGTTTGATTCGCGTTTGCGGCATTCCTTCTCCATGCTGGCGAAGATCAAAGAAAAGTTTCCAGAGTGCATGCTGGATACCATCATTCATGTCAACGTGAAGCTCAAGGAATCGGCCGTGATGGGAAAGACGGTCTCCGCGTATGACAAATACTCGCGCGGCGCCAAAGATTATTACAGCCTAGCCAAAGAGCTCATTCTTAGCGAAAATAAGGCCCAGCCGGTCCCGGCCGCGTCTTTGGCTGTTTTTTCTTCCAAAATGCAGGAATTAGTCAATGAGCAGGTGCAGGATATGGTCTATACGGCATTTAGTTTGGCGGCCCCGGAGGCGCAATCGGTCTACGTCACGGGCAGTTTTAATGATTGGTCCTTGGATGAATCCTGCCGCATGAAGCAAGAAGACGGTGCATGGGTGGCGCGGATTCCTTTACGCTCAGGCCTGCACAAATATCAGTTCATTATCGACGGCCGCTGGTGCGAAGACCCTGAAAATAACCGACAGGAACGGAACTCCTTCGGTGATATCAATTCTTTGATTGAGGTCCAATCCGGTGGACAGGCCCAAAAATAAAGAAGTCCAAGTCGTAGAAGGTAAAGTTTTTGCCATTCTTTCCTATCTCTCGATTCTCTGCATTATTCCTCTCATCCTCAAAAAAGATAATGATTTTGTCCTTTTTCACGGGAAGCAAGGCCTGGTCATTTTCGTCGGGGAAGTGGCGGTCTTTATTATGAGCATTGTGCTCCCCGGGATCTTAAGGCCGGGGATGTTCATCCTTCTGGCGTTCTCGTTCTTAGGTTTTATCGCGGTTTTAAAAGGTCACTACCTGAAACTACCCATTGTCGCTGAGATTGCCGTTAAAATCACTCTCTAATTATAGAGAAGATCCGTTTTAAGCCGTTTTCTGTGAGGCCACGAGTGGATTTTAGGGGGTATGGCTATTTTAAAAAAAATCATCAATTCGTTTAAGAAATTTTTTCGTCGCTCGCGACATGCCAAT
>MHGP01000056.1:25201-27417 GCA_001805615.1 Omnitrophica WOR_2 bacterium RIFCSPHIGHO2_02_FULL_48_11 | reverse complement strand
GCGCCGCGGATACAAATCAATTGGAAAAGCTTGTCCTTCCGTTAACTCAATGGCCAAGGGAAGCAGCCTGCCCCAATGAATGACTGTTCCCCCATTTTCGAATCCATCCACAAAAATCCTCAGCCAGCCGAAGCCTGTTGTATGGTGATCAAACTCTAATTGAGGATAGGTCAAAACAGCATTCGCTTTACCACGATAATCATGCAAATATTGCGTCTGCCTTATAGCTTTCCTCCACCCCATCTCTTCATAAACGGCAAATTTTCCTATTTCCGCGATCATTTCTCCAACCCCTTGGATAGCTGTGCTCAGCCGATGTGTCACCTCATGGGCAATATACCCGATAAATTCTTCCGGGCTTGCAATCTTGCTGACTTGATGGATATTAAATTGCATATCCGCATTGGCCATTTTATGCGATGGTAACGATGCAAATCCGGCGTGCGACAGATAATACTGCACGCGTTGTTGATATTGCTCCGGCGTTAAAAACCTGAACTTATGTTGGAAAATTAGTAAAACCGCCAGCACATATTGGATAAGTTGAGTATTACGACGACGCGGACTCATCTGATGGATATGCTGCAGGAAACCGCGGATTTGGGATAAATCCCCCAGGAGAGCTTTTGCTTCTCTTAAGTGCTCTTGACTCTTAAGATCTGGATTAAGAAGAAAATTATGACGCTTATGGCTCTGCTTGGGCCATGCACCCTTACTGTGTTGAGCATTGGTGACTTCGACGACAGCGATCGGCGCAGCGGCTGGCGGGCCGAGGAATACGATATTCACCGGGCGGCTTGATTTCGCCTTAACCTGTAGAATAGCCTCACTTATCTTTTTTGCTAATTCTTGGACGCGACTAAAAGAGTGGTCGGATCCTCCGGCATGAACTGATGCCCCAAGGTAGGCTTTGGATAAATCTTTAACATGACTGCGGATGTCTTTTAATAGGACCGCACCGGCGAGATCAAGGGCGGCGTGATGGATGTTTCCAGCGGAATTGAGTCGAACATAAATGCGATCGAAATCACGCGGCTGGAGAATGTCTTCTAAAATCTGCAGGACATAATCGAGGCGGAACACATAACTGCCGGAAGCTTCGCGCATGATTCCCCCCGACAGCAGGGATAATCGACGGATAAGCTCCTGAGCTTCCGTGATGAGCCCCAAACGGTGCAGGACGATCATGACGCAATTGCTGCTGTATTGGCTGTTGGGATCGCCCGGCCAATGGGTGGCTCTCTCATACTCCGTTCGTTCTTCGTCATCGAGAACATATTCCGGGAAATTGATTTTAATTTTTCGGACGCCGTATTTGGCAAGCTGGGCCTGCACGACAAATTTCAGGACAGCCAAGAATGATTGGCGTTCCTTAGGCTCTTTTTCTCCCTTTTTCAGATCTTCGTCCCGTGAAATAAACGCGGCCAGATAAAACAGCGCCCAGTAGAGATCGGGCGTTGCCTTGATGTCGGCATAGGCGGGGTCGTTATAAAATTTCGTGAAAGTTTTGGCAAAGGCCTCTTCCCGGGTCAGCGTCGCTGCACCGGGGGTGAGAATACTTTCCACAAACGCTTCGCGATACTCGCGCATAAAATTGAACAACGTGATCGCATCGATCACCTTATAACGCAAAAAGCTAAAGGCCTCGGCAAGCCGCGCCCGTTCAGCGGCTGTCGCCCGGCGGCGCTTAGTTTTAATATCATTTAACAACGGCAAGATCTGTAAACTCAAAATATTCGCCAAAGTCCGTAATTCCGGTTCCGCCGGGTTAAGATACGTCGTCCATTGACCAGCATTTAACAAATCTGCTTTGATAATGATCCGCGGCAAGCCCAAATTCCCCGCGCCGCTGATACGAACCGCCTGACGCAAAAGTGTACTATTGCGCTGCGCCACATTTTCCCGCACCTTATTAAGATGTCTGTTCTGTATCCCGCGGATGATCGCGGTGCTTTGTTTGACCCGTGCCTGTAAAAAGTCAATGGCCACATTCAGCAGACCTTCGATGTGTTCATAGTGCTCCAGCTCTAAACTCAAAAGCTCATGCGCCCTTTCCAGGATGATGCGCGCCAACCGTTTTGCCAAGACCTTCACGCGCTTAAATTTCTTAAGGCGCTCAGCTATGTCTTGCTTCATCTGCTCTTTATTGCTATTCGAAATATTTTTCATCTCGCGCAACAATTCAATAAATTCCTGCATCCAAACAATTTCGGCGA
>MHGP01000056.1:2818-25163 GCA_001805615.1 Omnitrophica WOR_2 bacterium RIFCSPHIGHO2_02_FULL_48_11 | reverse complement strand
GTGCCGGGTGCTACGGTTTCATACCGTTGGCGGCGCACCACAAAACGGCCATCCTGCCAGCGACGGCGCGACGGCGGGGTAAACCTTTCTTGGCGCAGGCGCGGGGCAAGGAACGCGTCGCGGATCTTATCGGCGGCACTGAAGGCCCGCGTTAATCCCATGGCTGCCGCAGGCTCATTCTTCTTATGCAGCGAAACAAAAACTTTCCTAAGACGTTTGATCAGATCGCGCGGCAGGCGCTGGTCGCGGAAAATATGCCGCTCCTGCCGGATCTCCTTTTTAAGCTGGGCTATCTCGGCAGCCGCCTGGCTCTGGTAATCAAGATTCGCGGACTTGCGTTTATACATGGTAACGTACGTCCTAAAGTTCCATTCCAGCATTTTGACCATGTAATCATCGACGGCGCTGCGGTATTCTTTGCGTAACAGGCGCATCTGGGCCGAGATGGCTTTGCCATGCCCTGGGGTCCTTTCGTGCAGGTCCAGATGTTTGAGCGCCCAAGCCTTAAGATGTTCGGGATAATCTAATTTTTCAAGGATGAGGCGGATCTCGCGGTGCCGGGGGATCTCGCGTTTCGGGACAGGGACCCATTGATCACTGGTGGCGATGGGGATTTGTTTGATGGAATGTAATTCTTCGGCTGGGGCGGTGCGGATAAAATCTTCAACAATTTCTCGAGCGGTCGCAGCGGGATTATCAGGAGGCCCCTGCAACTTTCCGGATTTGATCAAATATTCATACACCGCCACGCGCAGATAAATATTGCCGAGCCTGCCAAAACCCTTGCTGATATAAGGCTCCTTAGGTAATTGCCTGGCATAGCGTATGTCGGATTCCTCCATATCCTGCACCGTCATCGAATGAGTCCCATCATCCCCTCGATCTTTAATCACCCTTTCCCCAACCAAGAGAGTCAAATGTGCGAGATTCATGCTTTCGCCGGCCTCACGGTTGCGCAGGAGCGCTTGATATTCCGCGAGATCTTTAAAATAAAACGGCTGGCAACCGTTTCTCATCAGCAAGAAATTCATCAAGAACCATGCCAGGCGGTGATGACCGTTGGCCGGATGCCATTGATCTATATCCAGCAACGAGCTTGACTCAACAGAACAAAAACCGCCGCAACCCATCAGTATTTCGCGTTCAAAGATATGGGCGTACAGATCCCCGGCCACACGCAGAATATCATCGGGGATGTCGGATAAATAATTGACCTGCTGCAAAAGATCCTCACGGTAGACAAACCCCAACCGCCAGGTGCGCTCCTGCGGCGTGTAGCGCAGATTACGTCGATCTCCGCGGAATAATTCGAATACATCCATGACTTTGTCCCACGTCAACTCTGCGATGCGACCATTGGTTTGTTTCCCTAAAATTTCTCGATTGAAATATTCGACCGCCGCCCTAAAGTCCGGATCCGCCGGGGCTAATGTCTTATCAATATCGATACCTGTCGCATCGTCAGGTTCGCCCGTCGTCATCTTCGCATCACGGCCAGGGGCTTCATCTCCTCTGGGAAGACCGCTCTCTTTCTGTTCTTGAGCTAAAGAAATTAAATGAACCGTCGCTGTTAACGGTAACCGATGCGCGGGGTCATTATTCAAGACCACATCATAACGATGCTGATGCAGCCCTGTGGTGATGATTTTTTTCAATAAATACCATAACGCTCCGATCAATTCACTCAATTCAATAATAACAAACTTCAAAAAGTTCACGACTTTGACTCCGCGCATGGCTTCGGCATGTTCCAACCCAAAACCTTGTCCGATCCGGTACAGCAAATACTCTGCCGGCCCATTTCGTATCAAACGATTCTTATCCCTGGTCCGTTCGCTGGTGTCTATTTTTACCAGAATATCGATATTTAACCGGCCGAATTTCGGGATACGTTTTGTTCCATAACCTTCAATAATGACTAACCGCTGTTCCGGTTTCACATGGGATAAGACATAATCTTCCACATAGTTAGGATTATTCCGATCGAAAGGAATATCATCGTGGGAAAATATCTTGATACGTTGATCCTGAGCGTTTGCAATCTGCCGGGCAAGGACAGTCTTTCCCACTCCTCTTTTACCATCGATAATCATAAAGACAGGTTCACGCCGATCCGGCTCATTCAAAAATTTAACAATAATTTTCCGCAATTCTTCAATGCCGCGAGTAACCGGAGTTGGCTTCAGTAGAAAATGTTTTGTTAGAAAAGCAAGAACGCCGATCCCGATCCCTATGGCGACCCACACCCACGATGAGGACCAGAAGGAAGGTTCCGTTGCCTGCGTTGCCTGTGCCGCATTTTGCGCTGTATCGAGCGCATCTGGCATCTTCGACAACCCACCTACACACCGGGTGTGTAGGTGGTCGCTCAACACCATCGGCAGCGCAAATAGCGAAAGACCGGCAGGGCCCGTTGGACCCAGCAGACCACGGCGTTGATCCGTATCTTCGCTTCTTGGTTTAGTGATACGAATCTCGACTTCTTCCATAACAGCTGTCATCCCGGCCTGTGTCTGATTAAGATTCTGCATAATAGCGATCGACGGCAATTTTTGCTTCGGCTTATCGTCCAGAATGATCACCATCCGCCGATTACCTTTTTCTTTCTTAAAAAGTGTGGCCACAGCATCAAGAAAAGAAGCCGAGGAACGAAGGGCACCATCCCACTGGTCGGTGAGTAACAAGGTGAGCGTTTCGATGGACTGTTGCAATTGAATAAGTCCTACGCGACGGCTTTTTTCACCTCTGAATGCCTTAGTATGTATTTCATATTGACCTTCGGAAATTTTTATGGCATCGAGCTGTGCTCTGAATAATTTACCGTTGAACACAACCGTCGGAGAGTTAGCGCCAAAAAGCGGCAGCCTCTCCTGTGCATAAATCCATACTCCCACCGTCGGCCAAGCGATATCATTAACTTCTTCCAGCGGTATACCTTTTTGGTACAGATAATCAGCGGCAATATTAAAATGATTTGTATGCTCTCGGAAAATATTGCGTGGACTCCAAGGTGGTTCCGCGAAAGGACTTTGCGCCAGTTGATTGCCACTGCGGAATCGATCAGTCAACATGCCTTGGATCATTTGATCAATTTGCCCGTCAATCCTTTGCAGAGTTGCAATGTAAGTTTCCAATTCTTTTGTTAATTTAAGGATGCCTTTGTATTGAGGAAATTCGGGATCTTGCCGGTGCTCAAAAGCAAAGAGAATTGTAAAAGGCATATGATTAAACTCATCAAACAATGTGGTATCCAGCGCAACATTATCAAATAAATTTAGGAAATATCCTTCATGCCACCAATGCCGGCTCAGGACAATCGTGTTCTCATCAACGAGGTAACGCATTTGCTCAAAATCAGCAAGGCGAATGGTCAAATGTCCCTTGGTGTGCCACGGCATCGCTAAAGGACTGAATAGGAAATAATATAATTCCTTCGACCACTGCCCGCCTGCCGGCGAGGCAGGGGCAGGTCGAAGCAAGAACTGCCGCAAAAAGTTTTGAATGGCTCGTACTTCAGCCGGCTTGGCATTAACAAAACGAATATTACGAATCATTATTTCAGTAAGGTGGAAGTTCTCAGCAGTCGGAATCTCCGTCGTCATCTTCGCGTCGCCGGCTGGGCCAGGGCCTTTTAAATTTTGCGCTACCGCCGAACGTAACGCATTCATTCCCACCAACTCTTCTCCTGCCAGAATTTTCAGCGGCACCCCGCCGCCGGTAAAGAAAATGACATTTTCTTCTGCGAGGCCATAAGTCCGGGCGGTCTCGCTGGCATTGCCACCAACCACAACAACACGAATACCACGCTGAGCTAATTCTTTGAGTTTCTTTAAAACTGCTTCAGTTCCTGTTTTATACAAACCGCTTTTATGTTCCATGAATCCCATCGTTCCATTCAATAAAACTGTTTGCCCCGGCTTTAAAGTATTTAACTTAGCCAAAAATCTTTCCAATGTCTTAGGACCGATGTCATATTTATTTTCGTCCGTGTAATCTTCCGCTGTCAAAACGCGTTCCGAATTATCTGCGCGGAGAATCCCAAGGAGTTCTGGTTGATTATTGAGTTCTGCCGATGGACCGCTCCCTATGAGAGCAAAGCCATGAGGATAGAGTGATTTTGTGATGAGGCCTTTGAGCAGGTCAACTTTTTCCAATTTAGAACCTCCAAAGACCAGTGCATCAAACCCTTGCAACACTTCCTCTAAAACTTTAAACTCTCGTGCCATTGCTGGTCCAGCGTAAACTTCTTTAACATACTGCACAACATCTTCCACCGATGCTCCCTTAGAACCAATATCACCAAAGGCATCAAAGATAAATATTCCGTCGGAAAGCTCAGCCAACCCCTGAGCAAACTGATTACGTTTTTCACTGTTTCTTTCTCCCCGTTCATAATCCCAAGCAAACCTGACGTTCTCTAAAACATGAACACCAATGGGAAATAAAGCAGATTTGTTTATATTTAATCCTGCTTGTGTAATGCTAGCTTTATGGAAAGTTATGGTCGCCTGGCGCAATTCCTCATCGTTATTGAATAATTCACGTAAACTCAACGCCACGGGATCGGTGGACCGACGATCATCTTTGTCTTTTTCAATACCACCGACATGCCCTATGAGAATCACATCCGCGCCCTTGTTAAGTAAGAAGCGTGCTACCGGTAATATCTCTTTAAGGCGGGCGGTATCCGTTATTGTTCCTTGGGAGGAAAAAGGCACATTAAGATTTACTCTAACCAGAACATTCTTTCCTCTTAAATCTCTTTTTTCCAAAGCTTCCACGGCTATTGGGATCTCCGTTGTCCCGCCTACAGGCGAGGTCTCACCCGTCGTCATCTTCGCATCACGGCCAGGGGCTTCATCTCCTCTTGGAAGACCGCTCTCTTTCTGTTCTCGAACGAGCGAGATTAGGGGATCCTGTTGGCGGTTGCTAGCAGAAACTGCCCCGTCCCTGGCGACGAATTGAATACCGAACAGCGTTCCCCGATCCGGGGTGGCGAAGCGAGGTCTTCTGATGCTTTGTGCGTGATTATCCCATTTCTGCCCGTTGGAAACGAGTTTCCAAGCCCAACGGGTCTCTTCACGGACATATTGCAATCCTCTCCCGCTTTCCGTCGTCTCGGGATTTCTGTGGCCCTCATAAAAAACTTTTTGGACCGGCATGCCCGGCCCGGAATCAAACAAATAAATACTCCACAAAGACTCTTTTCTCGCCGGCTTTTTCTCGCCTATGATGAGCAGGATGGCCTCCCCACCCCGCGGAACGACATGCTGAAAGACATTTTCTATAATATGCCCCAGGGACTCTTGGATACCTTCTTTTACCTTAGTCCCCAACGGAGCCAGGAATTCGTTGATCAAAGATAAGGTATATTCGTATTTTTTCAGGTCTTTGACATGAAGGACGTTGAAAACTTTATCTTCATAATCCATTATGTTTCCCAGAGGCAGCATTAAGAAGTCGAGCACGCTGTCAACGATCAGACTGGATACAACGAAAAATAGGCCAATGCCGATCCATATCGACAGGCCTAACAGCCATGTTGTGAGAGCAGAAAGAACCAGCGACATGACAAAGGTATTGATGATAGTTTTTATTACGGTTTGCCGCGTTGCCTCTTTTACAAACGCGTACTGGGAAGGCATCTTGAGCGCATTGTCTAATTCATTCTTGCCGACTTTCCTTAATCGCAACACCCTGCCATCACTCCCCAGCCGTCTTTGTACATCTGCAAAGACCGTTTCATCCCTTTCGATGAAAGCCCGCCACATAGCAAAGACAGCTTCGTCAAAAGGAGTGGTCTTCCATTTCATATGTCTTCGATTGATGAATTGGTGAAATTCGGTTGCTCCTAGATAAATCAAAAGGACATAGAGCGGATTGATAAAAACCGGGAGGGTCCCTAAAACGATGAAATTTACCAAAGTAACAAGAAGTATCCCCGGGCGCGGCGGGGCTTTCGGTAGATTGCTTTCCAATAAATCCAACTTTAAGATCGGCAGCCAATTCAGGAATTTCAATATAAAATTATTGACCTTGGCTCTATGCAGCACTAAAAATACGGCTGCCGTGTTAAAGGCGGCAACGAAATGGCCCATGAAAGGCGCCAAAACAAAATAAGACAGGCCTCCGAATAAAATATTTTCGATGCGTCCTTGATTGCGCTCGCTTAAACCGATATTCCTTAAAATCCGGTAACGCTGTACCCTGCGCAACATTAAAGTGAGCACAGGGATCCGCGCCCCATGATTTTCTGACACCGCTGCTTTCCTCCCCGTCGTGTACATCCAGAATTGTTTCCGATGCCTGCGGGCATAAGAAACGGGGATCATCACGATTCCCAAATCAGGATAGACCGGTGCAAACTTTATAGGAAAAACTTCTAAAGGCTTTTCGAACTGCTCAGCCGTTAAATCGACGATCCATTTCTCCCCTTTTGCGGCAACCTCAAAATATCTATGTTCATTCCAGAACAGTTTTCCGTGATACGGTCCCAGCCTGATAACCACATCTGCCTCTAAACCTGATTCTTGAAATAACTTTGAGGCATGTCTACAATAAATTCCACACTCAAGCCGTAACCTATGTCCACTGGGATATTGCGTATTAAGCGTTCGTTTTAAGCGATCCAGGCCCGGTAATAAATTTTTTAAAAGGCTTACGGACGCATCTTCTTTTCCGCCTGATTCATGGAATAGAGCGTCAAACTTTTCCGGTGTCATGTTAACGAACCGCTCTGCGCCGTTGATAAAAACCGGATCAGTATTTGCCGTCAATCTAGAGGTGAGTCGACCTTCATTATTAAATAGGAATTTAGTCGCTGAGTATAATATAAAGATAATAAAGAACGCCAAAGCTACAACCAAAGCTCCTCCTATCACCCACACCCACATTGGCCAGCCGAACAGGCTGGGCGAGGACCAGAAGGAAGGTTCCGTTGCCACTTGTTGCACCGTATCCAATATCACCCCAGGGGTGATATTGCCACTCCCTAGATTCGTTTCATCCGTCGGTAACATCAACAGCGCAAAACCGGCATTGACACGATTTCGCAAATGTGTTAAAGTTGGCTTATGATTAAAAAAGCTAACAATGTTTCTCGTGAATTGAGTCCAGCTCAAATAGAGAGACTCATCGACAATCTTCCCCTCGATGCCAAGGTGAGGCTCTTTCGAAAGCTTGCGCAAGAAACCTGGACGCGAAGACTCGATGACCTCGTCATCCGCATAAGAAAATCTTTCAAACAAAATCCCCTCTCGCAAAGAGAAATCAACCGCATTTGCGAAAACACCCGCCAAAGTATTTATCATGAGCGTTCCCAAAGATGTTACAGTTGATACTGTCTGATTCCAAAGGAGTTTTAAATGATTAAACCAATATCCAAATTTAAATCGGAAAAAGTTGAAAATATCAAAAAGCGATTCAAGAATGAATGGTTGTTGATTCGCGTCGATGAGGTTGAAAATTCTTCTCCCGTCCGGGGGCGGCTTATTGAACATAGCCCTGACCGCGATGTGATTTATAAAAAAATTGCTAAGGCTAACAAGAAATACACCGTATTCGTGACCTATTCGACGGACAAACTTCCCAAAGGTTACATCGCCGCTTTCTCGACTCATGCCTAAGTATCTTATTGATCCTAAACTTAATTTCATTCCGGTCACAGGCCTCATTAAAGGTCCTAGAGGAAATCCTGTCTTGCTAAATTTTGTACTGGATACAGGGGCAAGCATGACAAGTATCCCAAGTGAAACGGCGATGAGCATTGGCTGTGACCCCACCAAATCCCATCGTAAAGTTGAAATTATTACGGCGAGTGCTACCGAGTATGTGAGCATCGTAACTATTCCTAAATTCCAAATCTGGAATGCTGTTCTCCATAATATCGATGTTATCTGTTTGGATATGCCTCCCAAAAGTACGGTGAGTGGCTTGCTTGGACTTAATGTTTTAAACCGCTTCGACATCTCTCTTAAATTCCGCTCAAAAATTTTAGAAATTACCAGATAAACTAAAATCGCGGCTATCATCACGCCTAAAGAATTCATCCATAAATTAAAATCAAGATAATTCATTTCTGCATCCCCGCCCGTCGGCAGGGCAAACAGGGCCAGACCAGCCGTGCCGGGGCCGGGTTTCGTATCATCCTTCCCATTTTTCCGCCGGCTCTTGATCCAATTCCAAACTTTCTCTCCCCAACCTAACGGCTTTTGCGGTTCTGAAATTTGCGGTGCAGGAGTTTTCTCAACCGAACGAATCTCCATCAACAATTGCTCGATCTGCGGTTTATTAAATGTTTGATCCCTTTTCAAACCCAAAGCCATTCGCTCAGCGAACAAAGTCAAAGTATGCTGACTAAGCAATCTTAAAATGCTCAACGCCTGATCGTACGAAAGATACCCGCCAAGGGTCGCGATACCGTACCCTAAATCCATTCTTTTAGGATCGATAGATGAGAAGCCCCGATCAATGATCGCCGCGATCAACTCCGTTTCGATCCCTTGCGAACCGTCCTTAGAATTCCGTGCCGGATTCAAAATATCATCCCATTCTCCATGATGTCCAAATCCAAAAGTCAGGATCACCCGTCCGGCAAGATCCGGTTTGCTAAAATACAACGCCCGCAACGTCCGCGCTTTCTCATGACCATCTATGCCGCTCTCATTAGAAGCTTCGGATGCGAAAGCCGCGCCGAATTCTAGATCATGTCTCTTAAAGCCTTCAACAGTTTTCCTGACGCGCTTCAATTCGTCCGCGGTCGGCCGCGGCCAAACCGGGTTCCAATGTTCCGGAACAGAATCATCCGCTATACCGTCAAAATCCAACGGATCATAATCCGTCGGGCTGACCTGAACCAAGGCAATTGTCCAAAATCCTTCTTCCACGTCATAACTTAAAACCCCCTCAAGTTCCTGGCCCTGTTTAAAGAACTGTTCGGACTGGACCCCGACCTCCTTGAGCGCGACAGCCAAACGTTCCGCCATCGGAAGTTTCAGGAATTCTTTTGCCGGATCAACCTCTCCGATGATCGTACCGCCGCGTTCAGCCGTGACACTCTGCATCTTCTTAGTGGACGGTGTCTGTTCAACAACAGCGCCTGTCCTTTTATCAAATACGATCCGTGTCGGGAATCCGGCGAACTCTTTTTTGTTGCCGACCAGCGATTCGCCCAACCCCTGCACCAGCTCGATCACAAGATACTGCGGGTTCATCGCCGAAGCGGTGTGAACGACAAACGAATAATCCGCCGGTTCGACCGTCGGCACCAGCCACACCGCGGCAGCGACCGTCTTTTCGTCGATGCCGTTACGCCGGCGTTCCAAATAGGCTGCGTCACTGTACACGGAGGCGTACGCTTGCCCCAACGCACTCCAAAATTCTCTCTGCCCGCCCTTAAAATTCTGAATGGTCTTATAAACGCCGCGGCCCAGCCCCGGATACTGTGGAAGGTTTTCGGCGTTGGTTACAGTGCGGATAAAGACGCCTGTTTCTCCATCCCAGTATTGTGAAACGTTGCTTTGTTCCCAAACTTCAAACGTGTTATTGTTGGACGTAAACCTTTCATCAAGAATTAGCTCCCGTATCTTTCGCAAGGTACGTAAAGCGTCTTTTTCATCGGCTTTTCCCAGGTCTTCCAATAACCGGATAAATTTCTCGTAGGCATTGATCGCCTTCCAATAATACACGAACGTCCGGAACGGGAATACGGAACCTGCCGCAAAGTGCACAAGAATGCTGCGATCTAAAACGGATGGATGGTGGTCATTAAGCTGACTAAGCAGAGCGACTTTGTGGCTGACTTCGGCCGGATCGTTGATCTCGGGATCAGTGGAATCGATAAAATATTTTGTTCCTTCGAGATTGGCGGATGGGAGAACGAAAGACGGTTTTTGCTCTGCTTCAACCGCCAGCGGGCCGGTCTTTTGCATATCTTCTGTCGTGGCTTCGCGGAGGATGACATCTTTCTCCGTGACTTCGAAATAAACAATCTTTCCTTCCAGATGCGCGAGCGAATCCGGGCCAGGCCACAAAGCGTGCGGGGCTTTCCAAACCTGAGCGCGCGCCTGCGCGTGGCAAGTTTCACCTTCCTGACGGAAGGTTAAAATCCCCCTAAACGGCCCGATATGCGTATGCGACGTCGGTAAGAATTCCATCGCGACCACAGCGTCGTGCGATAACCCTTCCAGAGTTTCCAAAGCCGGTTCACCTTCGCGCAGGATGATCAATTTTCCGACGGCAGTGCCTTTGACTCTGCCGACCGGTTTATCTGTCCTCGCCGGGGCTGTCATTGGTAAAGGAGTATATCCCGGATCAAAAAATACAGCGCGGGTTTCCGGTGATAACTTTCCCCTTATCGCATGCATACGCTCAGCCGGAATTCTGTCCAATGCCCGCCGGGCCTTTCCCCGTATCTCTGAGAGGATAGTTCCTCCGTGACCGACGACCATATCGACCAGCAACGCCAAATTATCTTCTTCCAAGTTTGCCAAGATCGTATCCGCAATTTTCGGATCAAGATACCCGACCAGGCCGCACATTCCTGTCAAATCATACCTGGGACGGACAGTTTGATTTTCATACATAAGTTTAGCATTAGCCCGATAAAGATTTAACCCGCGGTTCACGATATCTGCAATCAAATCATGTTCGACCACCGGCCTTTCACGCGGCTCGACCAGAGGGTCTAGAACATCTTTCCACGTACCGTGCGCGTCAAAACTGACAATAAGGGCCGAAGCAAAATCCGGCTGCCAATAAAGTAGAGCCCTTAACAGCCGCGGCCGCCAGGTACTGACAAAAATAGCATTCGCAAATGTCTGCCCCCAACTATGATCAAGTCTTAAAACTTTCCCCAGCACCGCCTTCGCATCTTGGAGTTCCTTCTCCGTCGGCACCGGCCATTCGGATTTCCAATGCGGCGGAAAATTTTCGCCCTCACTCGCAGCAGCATCATCGTTATAACGCGGATTGATGATCCAAAGCATGACAGCCAACGCAATAGAAATATAAAGCATCAACGGATGAACGGACTGTCCTTCCATCGGCAGGGCAAACAGCGGAAGGCCGGCATTGACACGATTTCGCGAATGTGTTAAAGTTGGTTCATGATTAAGAAATCCAATAATTCTTTGCTGATTGCCAAAGAAACTTTGTCGCGCCTTTCCCTGGAAGAACGAATTCAGATTTTTAAAGAACTCCAAAATGATTTGTATCCTATTCTTTTGGAACAAGCGTCCTCCCTCATGCGCTCTAAAGCCAAGACGACCTCGATGAAAAAGATTAGTCAAATAGTCAAAAAGGTCAGAAAGAAGCTGTATGAGAGAGAAATTTCGGGTCGTTCTTGATACCAATATTTTAATTTCCGCTTTGCTACGTTCTCCCACCTGTTCAACCATCATGGAATTTCTTAAAGTGCGCTCTTTCTCTCTCGTCTCATCCGAATCTTTACTTAATGAATTTAGAGAAGTACTCCTTGATAAAAAATTCACAAGCTTAACTGACCAGGAAGTCAGAAATCTCACTATTATTATTAAAATTAATGCACTGATTGTTAACCCAACCCATAAAATCCAAGCTTGCCGTGATCCTGAGGACAATAAAATACTTGAAGCCGCTGTCAGTAGTAACGCAGATTTCATCGTCACCGGCGATAAAGATCTTCTAACAATTAAGAAAATTAAAAATACCATCATCATCACGCCTAAAGAATTCATCCATAAATTAAAATCAAGGTAATGCGTTTGTGCACCCTGCGCCGCATCCAATATCACCCCTGGGGTGATATTGCCATCCGTCGGAAACGCAAACAGCGCCAGGCCCACACCGCTTTGACCGCGAGATTCTCCATCTTCCCCTTCGAGCAACTTCTCTAGTCTAGCCAGGACTCTTTCAGCTTCCTCTTCAGTGTCCAACGTTTCACCAGGAAGTAACCATCCTTCTTGTTTGAGTTTAATTTCTAATTCCGCAAGCTTCAAACGTGTATAGTCATCAGCAAACAATCCTTCTTCCATAAAAACTCGCAGCCGATATTCTTTGCTGCCATAATATTTTAATTTTTCTTCAAAGATATCGCGCAGCCTGCCTTGAATACCGGCAGATTCTAAAACCTGCAAATAATCCTCAACCCACTCCTTAGAGCGTCCTTCTACTCCAGATTTCTCAAATTCCTTTTCCAGACCTGAAGCAAAATATTGTTTAAGAGCAGTGAAACTAGAATCCCGTTCAACCATCACAAGCCTCACAGGAAAATCGTTAGAAGTTTTTCCCTCTAAAGGAATGGCTAAAAATATTTTATCCTCCACTAAAAGTATTTCACCAAGCTGCAACTTCACGCTGGCTGGATCAATCGCAACATTCTGTCTTGGCCCAAGATCAACTAATCGATAAATAGCATCTAATATTTGTACTGCTTCAACTTTCCAATTATGATCGTCTGCCAAAATGGCTGTGTTCTCGGTGGACATCTTCGCGTCGCCGTTTTGGTTCAACCCTTCTCGAACCTTATTCGCTCCCTCAGGATCTATAACGTCTAATAAACCTAAATACCCTGCCTCTTCTTTAGATCCTCGAGCAGATCCAAAGACTGATGAAAGAATCATTTCCTGCAATTTTCCATATGCCTTATCTAATTCTTCTAAACTCCCAGCGTGCCTGTAAGCCTGTACAGCGTCTTTTAATTCTTTACTTATTAATAATGCCAATTGAACTTTTTCAATTGTATCTTCTATAAGTTGATTCAATCGCACCTTAGGTCTTTCGGCCCTTTCTAATTCTTCGTCGGTCAATTCCCGGCCTTCAATTGCTTTAGCATCTACTCCATATAATGCCCTGAAAATATTCTGACTAGCTCTATCCAGATCATCACTTAAACCTTGACCACTTTTTAATGCTACTGATGCTTTGGCTTTCTCGACATTCTCAATTAAGTCTGGAGCTGCTAAACTTGTTAACCATTGATCAAATCCATCCAGGAACTGTTTGAGAACTCCTCTAAGAGGTCCATTCTCTTTAGCTGAAGCAGCTGCCGCCAACCAAGTCAGACGATCAATATCCTTCCAGAAGATTTCGCTTAAGACAAGGCAATCCCCTCGTCCTTGGACAACAACATCTTCAGGATCCAATAGTCGCAGATGAAGATTGGATTGGTTTGCTCCACTCATCTGACCGGTAATAACATCTAACGTGGCTCCGCGATAGGTATAAATCCCCGGGAATCCGACATCGACGTCTTCCCTAGAATAAGGAAGGGCAGGATAATCTATATCCCCGTAAAATAATGCCAAGGCAATAGGTACTAAATTCTCTTGCAGGTCCACGCCCAATGTATAATGCGCTCCCACCCTGGGTAACTTGGCCAATTCTGGTCTCTTAAGTACATAATCAAGTAATCGTGCAAATGTACTTGGATAACCGGGAAGTAAACGTAGATCAAGCAAATCCTCTCCTTCCATTTTGGAAGGATTTATTCCATGGGAACCAACGCCACTTGATAGCTCATTAGCCATTTTGATTAATGCAGCAGTCAATCTCTTGTCGTCTTCAGATTCTATGGGGATATGCAGTTCGGCACCGAAGGTCGGCATACCTAATGCTTGGTCAAGTGCTTCTAAACGAGCTAGGTGATTAAACCATTGATAAGCCGTTTTGGGGATCAACGAACGATACAATGCTCTTGCTGCCAAGCTGCTTCTTTCCATTCTCTCCAAGAATTCAATGGTCAGGGAACCTAGTTCTTTTTTAAAATTGCTTAAAAAATCTTTTACAGCAATTAACTCATCTTCTTTGGAACCTGTTTCAGGCTTTGTATCTGAAGAAGTAGCACTATTATAAGCATCTTCCACAAACGCTCTTGCTTCGACATAATTCCCCAATAAGGTTATATAATCTCGCGCTAGATCTAGAAGATCATAAGTCGCAGAATAATCATAAGAGCCGCCTCTTAATATAGCTCCAGCTTCAAATAACATTTTTAGAGCTGATTGGTCGTCACCTAATTCCTTATATATTCTTGCAGCTTTTTGATAATATGAAGCCCGATTTAATCCATCCATTCTTATTCTTTCCATATCATGGAATAAGTCAGCGAGTTCTTGCTTCAACCGTTTTTGATTTTCTAGCTCAGCTTCTTTCTCAGGTCCACTTTCCGTCGTCATCTTCGCGTCGCCGGGTGTGCCGAGATGAGTCGGAGCGCGCGGACGAGAAACCTCATACATTTCCCATGCCTTTAAGTAAACCAGTTCCTTATGCGGCCAGCGATGATAATTTACGCCGTCGACATACTCTTGCCGCAACTGATCATTGTGAATAAAGTAGTAATATGTTCTGCCGCTGTCATAATCACTGGCTAACCAAAAGGCCCAAGCTGTCCCTGCGGCTTGTGCATCAACCACAGAGCCTCGCGAGTCCGCACCGGCGACAAAACTAAATCTATCTCCAACCAGCGATTGCAATACTCCTAACGTTGTCGCTTCTGGATGGCTGATATCATCAACCACGAGGACATTCTTGAATCTCCATTTCCCTCCTCTGTCCCGTAACTGCTTTTTGACATAACGCGCCACTATGCTCTGCCTCCCGGCATCATTTCTTACTTCTTCAATGATCTTCCCGGAGAAATCGAACAACGAAATATCGTTCTTTCGATCGTGATAAGCCGGATCCACATGCGTCAGGGCCCGCAACGCATCGTAAATCAAGTCTCCGCCTCGCCCCAAAACAATGATCTTTTTATCTCTATGCTGCGGATCATTTAACACGCTCCTGGCAAAAGTAAATATCGCCGGGAGATGGCCTGATAAAGATTCAAAATAGGTCTTTTTCGTATGTCTTACCCACTGGGTCCTCAGGATGGTCAATTCTTTTTGCCGGTTCCGCCACCGGGCTTCTTCAGAAAGCAGCGGATCATCTAAAACAAAATCAAGCACATCAGGATATTGCGCGACTGCGGCCGCCAAAGCCTCACTTGGACCGCCCAGGCTTCTCAGCCTATTTAATAATTTTTCATTCTCTGTTGAAGCAGCCCTGGATAAATTCTGGGGAGAACTGGCCTCTTGGTACAACGCTTCAAATAATTTTTCTAAATAAACTGCCGTCTCCTCACCGAGGCCGTCAATGATGTACCGTAGGATCGGTTCGGTCCGGGAAGGCCGCATCCAGATAAAATCTTTTGTTCCATCTTCCCGTGCAAGAAGAATCTTCCAGCCGCCTTTACCGTCGCCGGTCATGGCCTGATTCACTTGCGTTCCTTCATAATGGAGTATCTCAAAATATGTATAACGCCGTCTTATTTCATTATCTTGTTCCCATCGCCTCTTAAAGGACAATTCCATATCCCTCTTAAGTGAACGGACATCATCCGGTACGGCTTCTTTCACCCCTGGTTTCGTCTTTCGCTCAGGTTCCGGTAAGGATTGAATAAGGCCGGCGAGCGATTGCTCGGTAACAGTCATGCCCTTAGCCGTTAATACATCCTGCCACTTTAAAAATATTTGCTGATTGACCAGTGCCAGGGCGGTTAAAATCGCAGTCACAACACCATCGCGGGAGGTGGATTCCATCAAGATCGTTCCGGCATTGGAAGCCTCTAATCCAATAGGAACAAAATACCCCTGATGACGTTCTTCCTGCATAGCCGAGACCACATTGACTTCTCCGGTTTCCACCCGACGGACAAGCACCGGACGGCCGGGCCGGGCGAACAGCTGCGCCACCGCTTCGGCCCGCTGGGTGGTGGCGTCATTAAAGACCACGCAAACTTTTTTATCATCGGCCAAATGCTGCGCGTCCATGAGAGAAAGCGTCATCGCCAAATTCAGGACCGCCACGGTCTGCGGATCAAGATCCGGAGCAAGCGTGCCCCGGTCCGCATCAAAATCAAAAACAATACCAATACCAAACGGCCCCGCGGACGCTCTTAAAACGTCAGCCATATCCCGCAGGCCCTGACTGCCTTCTCCCGGTTCGATAGAATGAGCCGGTTTCCCCAGCCGGCGATTTATTTCTTTGACACGCATACCTAATTTTTCTAAAACCCAAGCGGCATGGCCGGATTCATTGTCAAAATAACGCCCGGCTGCCGCGCCGCCGTTCGGGTCCACGGTCACCGGATAATCTTTCAGGCCGGATAATGTATCACCGGGGAAAAGGGATTTAATAAAATCCAGATATCCTTCCCGGACCGCAACAGCCCGCTCATAACTGATGTTCTCCGGCGGAACACGCCGCCGGGTGAACCTGTTCTTGAGATGATAAAATTTATTCTTTGACTGCCGGATCGCGGCAAAATGGCTGATGAGTTCTTCCATCACGGCAGCACCGAGCACCGCCCCATGGCCTGCCTGGCCATAATCACTTTGCGCCGACGTCAAAAATTTGATGCCATTGTGATTGAGCGGATTGTGGCTTCCGGTAATGATCACCCCGCCGTCCGCACCCCGCCCATATTCATCCTGATATGCCCGGACATAGGCTTGGGCCATCGGAGTTGTGACAACACCCAGATCAATTATTTTCAAATCTACGCCAAGCTCTTGACTTGCCTCTAAGAATCCCTTCACCATGTGATTGCGGATCGCAGGGCTGGATGGCCGAGGGTCACGCGCAATCAGAATACGCAGAGGACGTTTCAGGTTAGCGGCACCATCCATGCGCCAGGACATGTAAAAATAGCCGTACAGCGCAAAGGCCAAGAGGTTATTCTGATTAAATTTTCCTTTCCGGTGAGCGTTACTTTCTTTCGCGGTCATGACCGCGCGAATACCCGAGAAACCCTGGATCAACCGCTTTTGGTCCGTGTCATTGATAAATTTCTTATGAGCCGACAAAAGTCTGTCACGCAGATCATAAATAGCAAAAACCGGGCGCATCATGAACGCTAGGGCGCCGGCCTTGCCTGCCGCATCACCCGGCTCACCCGTATTGGTGGTCATCTTCGCATCGCCGGCCCGCGGCTGCGGCTTATGCGGCCCTGTTTTGATCCGCTCAGCCATGGTCAATAACCCTCGATTATCAGGGAACCGCACCAACGCCCGTTCAATGACCTCTTTTGCTTCCTGTATCCGATAGCTGAAATAAAAAATGTTGGCCAGCACATTATAAGCGACCGGATTCCCGTCCAGAAGAGGGATCAGGCTTTTTCCTTCATCAACGCTCAATAAACTCAAAGCATCCCTATAACGCTTCATATGCTGCAAGATATTGGCAAGAGCAACAATGGCATGACTCTCTGCCATATCGAGCTGTTGCATTTTATCCACAGATAATTTCCCTGCGGCACGATGAGCCTGAATGATCCCGATATTTTCTCTATACAGGTTCATTGCGTGTTCAGGATCTCTATCTTTAAAATGGACCGCGGCCAGCGAATTGCGTGCGGCCAAAGTTGAGAATCTTTTATCCCCTAAAATGATCGCACGATCATAAAACCAGCAGGCGGTCCGCAGGTCCGGGACATACTTCCCTTCCCGGGTCAACCGGTAAACCTCTTTATTCAATTCACCGCTTTCCTCCAACCGGATCTTCTCCGCCTTCAACTGTCTTAACTCATCTGTCCTCTTCACTTGATGTTTGTCAACGAATTCGACGAATTCAGAACTAATATCCATCGTAAAACTGATATACCCTGCCGCCTTCTTATAATGCCTATGCATGATAAGCGACCGGATGGCCCGGTTCAAAGCCTGCACCACGTAATCCGCCTGTTCAAGAACTTGGGAAGAAAGCGGCGCAAACTTACGCAAAATTTTTGCTGCCACAATCGGAAGGCCGCGGACATTTTCAGCTTCCTCAAAAATGACCGCCTCACCGAAGACATAATTCATCAGAACAATAACTTCCCTGGCTTTATCCTTATAACGCTCCCGTTCCGAAGATACCTTGATCGCATCGCCTAAATTTTCCAGCAGGCGCGCCGCCCCGACAATATCCCGTTTGCCAAAAAGATCTCTGGCAACGCGCAACCGCGCCTCGACGTCGATCAGCGTCTCGGCCGGATCGTCATCCTTGCTGACGGTCCCGTCTGCGGACCCAGCCTCGCCCTTCAGGCTCATCGAGGCGGGCGAGGTCGAACCCTCTTCTCCGGATCGAGACGAACCCTCTTTGCCGACGGACATCTTCGCATCGCCGGTTGTGCCGGGGGAGGGGTTCTCTTTTTCTCCTTGGGCAGTGTCCGGATCTTCTTCGGGGAGGTATACCGTAAATCGGCTGCCGCGTCCCACCTGGCTTTCGATCTCGATCACTCCCCGGTAAAGGTGCTCAACGACTATCCTGGCGGCATTCAAACCGGTCCCAGCACCATGAGCAAATTGTTTTGCCAGATCTCCACGGAATCCGTAATCCCCGAGCTTGACCTTTTCATGTTCCGGGATCCCGATCCCTTGATCTGCAACAGCTATCACGGCCCTGCCGTTGTGCCGGCTCAATGTGACGGTCACCGTTGTCTGAGACGGAGAATATTTAACCGCGTTATCGATCAACTCTCCGATGACAACCTGCTTAAGATCCCATTCTTGATCATGGTCCGAGACAAAAACAGGTTCACCCGGCAGTTGAACGTTCAGCGTTATTTGCTTCTCAGCGATGAAGCGCTTGACGTGATCTGCATCGGCCAGTTCGAGTAGCAATCGGTTAAGATTGATCCGCGGATCCGGCATTTCCAGAACTGGGTCGATCAACCCGTGCAGTTGCAGATCACCGTCGAAACCTATCTCCCCGGTCCGATACCAGGAATAGGTATATCCCGATAGAAGATCGTACATGCCCTGATCCGCAACATACTCTCCCGGAAGCGTTGAGTGCTTCTTTTGGTCAAGCATGATCAAACGCCCCTTTTCCAGCACAATCCAAACTTTAAGGACACGCTGATCTTTAGTTAATTCCACTAGCGAAAGCGCGTAAGTGATCCCATCCCTTCTTAAATGGCTCAGGCTGATCACGGCAAACTGCAATTCCTGCATAGCCGGATCCCAATCTGTAAAATCTTTAGTGAATCTCCTCCGGGGATCAGCCCCGCGCAAGAATTCCTGCGGCGCCTGGAAAATATCCCGCGCCAGTTCATTCAGGTCAATATCACGGGTACTTAAAAGGCCGGTGATTATCTTTTGACTATTGCCGGCAACCTGATTGTTTTCTCCATCCGCGTCGCGGCCGCCCGTCTCCGTGGACATCTTCGCATCGCCGGCCACCGGGAGGGTATCCGCCGTGATGTATGGCGAAAAGATCGAAAGCCCGACCGCGCTTACTGATCCAGCCTTCTCCTTGTGATCTACCCAGCTACTCAAGAAATGCTTCACTCTCTTCCATGGTGATATTCTGAGTTTATAAACAAAGATCCGCTTGGGGCCATATTCCAGATGCTTGGGCCGCTTGGTTTTAATGGTCCCGATCTTACGGAACATCTTCCAGGGGACAGGTGGCTTGCGGAATTCACTGACCAAGAGATAGCCATCCCGGTCGAGCTGGCTGGCGATCGTATGCCAAAAACTTTCTGTCCTCCCCAGCCAGCCTTTAAAGCCGGGGGATTCAATATAAATAACCTTATGCACATCCGGGACCTTGGTAAAATCTTTAACTGAAAATTGGATTTCGACATTGCGGTTGCGCATCCACGGCGTCAATCTGATTTCCGAACCAGGGAATCGGATATTCAAATAAAAAGCTTCTTCTGAGATCTTTGTTGCGTTTACTTGGATCCCCGCCCGGAATCCGAACATGCCTCCTAAAACCACACCCGCTTCGGCTACCATATACTTCCTCTGCTGATCAATATCATCCGGCCGGTATAAAGCCTGCGGCACCTCGACAGCCTCGAGCGGATCGAAATCATTCACATACCGGAAGGTATTGACCCGCGGAAAGATCTTAGCCAAGACCAGCAGGTCAGAGAGGCCGTTGAAATCCACAAACCCTAACGGCATATAGATATGTCCGTTATATTTATTCATGAATTTTCTTAAACGCTGATCGCTGATAAAACTCAAAATAAAGTCAATAGAATCAAGCAGGCCGGAATAGCGCAGCAGCGCATAGAAGGACACGACAATAAATAACCATACCCGGTCAAGAATATTATTGATGGAAGACAGGGTCATGGTCTTTCCGTTCTCCAATTTATCCATCAGCCAATTGATCTTTCCGTGATAATCGACCAGCCGGCGGTCACCCAACAAAATTCGATCCGTATTAATTCCGGTGCCGCTACTGACCATTAATACTTTCTTTTTCTTACCGCTAAACCTTTGATTAATTTCTGTCAGACCTGCTTTACGGCGCAGGAGAAAATCCAGGAAGCTCTCCCCCTGGCCCGAACGGGCCCGTGCATCGAATAAATACCCAAAACGATGGCGGTAAGTTTTGTCATCCGTATCATAACTGCGCGGATGCAGATTGCTGATGTCGCCTTGATCGTTCTCATCAAGCAGCGGAATGACTTCCCACGGCACATCGACTTGGGCGACTTCCTTAAAATATTTTCGAATGATCTCGACCGTTTCGCGATGCCGGAGCAAATGACCGGACACGATAACGACCCGCTTGGCTAAAATATCTTTTTTGTACCGCCGGTACCACTCAGCAGCCAAGACCCAGGCCTGCGTCTTCCCTCTCTCGGTTAATTTATTCAACTCCGGATCATCGCCCAAGCCTTGCAGCCGTCGGGTGGCATTGGCCACGGTTTCTCCATGGCGTGCGGCGCTGACATGAACTTTCAATTTTATAACGGCTGAGTACCATCCGGCGAACTGCAGACGGCCCGTTGTCTCGTGCAGGAAGATCTTTTCGGCAAATCGTCGAAGCGGGATCCATTCTTGAGACGGTCTTCCCAAAAGTACGGTAGGGATAAATTGTTTTAGGCGGGCAAAAAATGCGGCAAGCGTTTTGCGCAGGGAATCGGCAACGACTTCGGTTTTCGGTGGGGACTTATTATTGCGCCGGGCAAGCCAAATGCCGATGGCAATGCCGAAGCCAATCACCGCTGCCGCCGCAACAACAATAAGGGCGATCCCCCACGCCTGCCAGCCGGACAGGCTGAGCCAGGACCAGAAGGAAGGTTCCGTTGCCGCCTGTGCTGCATGCTGCGCTGCGTCGAACGCATCTGGCATCTTTGACAACCCACCTACACACCGGGTGTGTAGGTGGTCCATCGACACCATCGGCAGCGCAACCAGCGCCAGGCCGGCGGATCGTACGGTTGAGCCCACCGTTGCATCCGGCGCGGAAGCTTGCCGTCCCAGACGTTCGAACCGTTTAACCGCCCGCTGAAACGCCTGATAAACTGAATTGGCTGAATACGCTAAGATCTTGGCCAGTCCGGGCACGTTCCATGATTTTGTTTGATAGATAATCCGGCGCATTTCTCTTCTTCGCTCTTTGGCAGGATCCGGATACTGCTCAGCCCGGGTGAAGACGCCAAAATCCCCGACGAATTTAAGATGCACTTTGTCGTCTTTCACGATCAAACGGATATTTCCTAAATGATGATCCCAGCTCGAATGCGGACGGCCACTAGGCGAGACTTTTTCATGATCATATTCATGGCCGATATATCCGCGGGCATAGACAGCTGCGGTCAATTCTGCAACCTGCTTGAGGACCGCAGCATGAATTTCCTTGGAAGATTTTCCTAACCGGCGGGCGATGCGCCGCAACATTTTGCGATCGACAAACTCCAGCCGCTTGCCGTCGTCGTCATAATCAAAGGCCATGACTCGCAGGGGGTTGGTCTGATGAAATTCCACAAAGCCGCCGTATATTTCATACGATCCGTTGGGCAGATCTTTTTCAAACAGCGGCCGCACCGTATAATCCTTGCCCGGATAGGCCCTTAAAAGATCCAAAGCGATATCGCGCCGGTTATCAACGCCGATCTCATAACGGTCTTTATTATCGCCCGGCACTAAAACTTCAAAGGCAAAACGGATATGACCACTTTTATCTTTACTGAAAATAATATGCCGACGGAAGGATTCGGTGACTGGTGTCACATAAAGCTCAGGTCCGATCTTGAAATACACGCTCTCTTCCAGGGCGTATTGCAGCGGCGGCCGCGGATCAATGGCCGTCATTTTATAATGATGGGAATACCTTAAAAGACTCGCCAGTTTCAAGAATGCCCGGGAATTGTTTTCATTCTCAAAAATCGCCTGCCAGGCTTCGGGTGCGGTTGTGATCCTCGGCGGCATCGCAAAATGCACCTGGGACATCGCAAAGCGCACAAAGCGCCGCCGCACCCAGCGGTCATGTTGACTTAAGGGCTCCAGAATATGCTTGATAATAGTTTCGTAGAAACCCCGGCCCGGCTTAAGCCGATCCAAAAGTTCCACAATGGCCGTGATCACCGGCCGGTCCGCCT
>MHGP01000056.1:1308-2759 GCA_001805615.1 Omnitrophica WOR_2 bacterium RIFCSPHIGHO2_02_FULL_48_11 | reverse complement strand
CCTCTTGTTTATCCTCCGCACCGTCGATGGTGATCCTTCGATCATTTAAAATCCGGCTCAAAGTCCTTAAAACCGGACGCCGCTCAATGTTGAAATTCTTAATTTGCTCAAGCCGCTGCCACAGCTGCCGATACTGCTCCCAGGAAATATTCAAAGGCTCCCGGGTTAAATAGTAATCTTGGAAAAACAAGCGGAAGACATAGACAAGGTTGCTGAACCTCCAAGAAAGATAGTCCCGCCTCTTGGTCACCTCCAAGAACAACCGATCGAATATCTTCTGGCGATATGGTAAAGGAAGGACCCGCGTCTCAAAAAATTCCTCGGTCCAGGCATTCTGTTCCAGGCTCGAGCGGACATCCTGCGCTTCGCCGATCCTTTCGATATCCGCGATTATTTTTTCAGTTTCCTGAATTTCATCGAGAACCGTATTTAAAGGATCAGCTAATACCCCGCCTCCCGCTCCGTCCGCGTTGCGGCCCGCCAGCTCATTAGAAGATTGAGCTTTTTCCAGATCACTCAAGCGAACCTTTTCTTGCGCGGCAACATGCGCTTCTAAGCGCCGGACTTGCTCGGCATCGAATTTGTGTTCGGCTGTGCCGTAGCCAAATCTGCGAACCCACTGCTCTAAAGTTGTATATCCCCCAGTTGTCAGAAGGCTACCGCCACGGAGAGCCTCCTGATAGAATCCAAGAAGCAGTGGGTTCGCGTTATCTTTTAAAATTGATCTAAAGTTTTCGAGGAAATTCGGCTCCGACGTTTCCTGAATATTTACTGTAGAGGTCGGAGTCCCGACTACTGTGATATTATTGAGAGAACGTCGGGAAATATTTGCCAGAAATCTTGCTTCGGTTAAATACGCAACCGCTTCAGTATTAAGAAGGGCTGGATCTTTTTCACCTAATTCCCAATGGACTTCGGAAGATGTGGACATCAAGATTTCGGCAGTTTCATGAAGAAGTTTTGCGGCTAGGAAGGCAAGTAAGGCGTGGCGCTGGTCGGGGCCGCGGATACGGAGCAAAGAATTTTCGCCTTCATAGACCCATCGCAAATTTCGATCTATCAAAACTCTCAATGTCCCATCGCTAAGGCGCTGTGCCCGCGCGGTCCCCGGCAAGCTATCCGCCCACTGGACCTTCTTTTCCTTGATCAATTGCGCAAGGAGGTTGGCCAGCGGATCCTTCGCGGGGAAATGGAGCCCCACGGCTAAAGCCGTGGTCCCTTCTAAATGACCCGTCTTCGCTCCAAAACTTTCGTTTGGAAGCTTCGCCGGGTTCATCCGCCTTTTCCAGAAAAGGGCGAACATCCGCCGAAGCCAATTTCTTTCTCCACTTTCGCCTTCCTCCACGGGCATGCCCGTGGTCTCCGGCGAAGGCGGATGAATATCAGGACTATTAATCAACGTCAACGTTTCGGCCAACAGCTCTTCGCTGAGCGGTTCACGGATATGCTGG
>MHGP01000056.1:0-1294 GCA_001805615.1 Omnitrophica WOR_2 bacterium RIFCSPHIGHO2_02_FULL_48_11 | reverse complement strand
CCGCACGGGTTCGGCCACACGCCGATTAATGCGGTCTCTTAACAACGCCTGACTATCTTTATCTGTATTTTCTAAAAGGCTGCGCAGCACACCTTCTCTTTCCATGCGCTGGGGATTCGCCATGAATAGATCGATATCGTGATCAGATTGTAAACTCATAAAACTATCGCGCATCGACCGCCAGACATGATCTTCGCCGATATAATATTCAGCCATCACATAATTCTTTAATCGAATATATTGAGTCCGATTATATTTAAATCTATCGATCAGCAGCCGGCGTGTGATCTCAACAACATCATTAACCGATATAACGGAATTAATCCCGACAGGAATGATCTTGAGGTCAACTTTTGCGCGGCCTATCTCTATCCTTAGCATCCCGCTCTTGCCTTTTGTAAAGACACAATCACGGCAACTTTGCAGATTATTTCTCAGTTGCGCCCTAAAAATAACTTGAACATCTTTATCTCTTGTTCTAATAAAATTATGCACCAAAACAACATCCACATCATTGTGGCCGGAGAATCGAACATAGCGAGCTTCGTGCGACATCGCCCCGGCATAACGGAGATAACGCGTGCTCCCCATGATAATAGCTCTCACAGCGAAGCCCATCTCTTGCGATGTTTTTTCAGCCGCTTGATTAATGAGTTGCTCTAATAAATGCGTGTTCAGCTCGCTTTCTCTATATATAACCTCCACCGGCACATCCTTAAAATCCATGGCCGAGATCCCGCGGGAGTTGCGGCCGCGCTGCTGATCTCCACTCCGGCGGATTTCCTCCTGAACCGCTCTGAGGCTCCGCTCGAAGGCGGCTGACGTATACATCTTCATCAAGGCAACGAAAATTTTAGGATCGTACTGCGCGATGCGCCGCAGCTGCGCCTGGACTTCATGCTCCGGCAAATTCTCAACAATTTCGGCAAAGCGAGACATCAACCGATGCATCTCGCCGCTATAATTGATCCAATTGTTCTCCGGCGCCATAGGATCCCAAATACTGTCCAAGAGGTCAATGACCAAAACTCTGCCCTCGGCAGTGACCAGATATTGAAACCCCAAGCTCACGCTCATACCCGCATTTATTAACCGGTCATTGATCTGCACAAGGTCGCGGAACGTTCCTTCCTGCACCTTGGCCCGGTCAGTAAATTCTCCGGGAACAATATCCATCACGATGTTGATACTTCCGTCGCTGTCCTTCCATAATCCATGAATCTTGGGAGCGATCCCTAAGATTTCGCCCAGCAGGTAAGATTTATATTCACGGGGATGCAGCTGAGCCGTAGGC